>NZ_JBQIQO010000006.1:0-84815 GCF_056799795.1 Rikenella sp. | reverse complement strand
ACCGCAGGATTCAGCTCAAAAGTAGGGTAGAGGCTGTCTAATATTAGGGTAGCTCCTGCCCCTTGCCCACCGCGTGCCCGCGGCGTTTATTCCGAGAGGCAACGCAACTGAAGAGCGAGGCCACGGATATCGGAATTGCTCGGCTGAGTCGCATTCGGCAGGAAACGTAAATAGTAGCCCCGCGTATCATCGCTCGAAGCCGACCAGACGGAACCCTCACTTCCGACGCTCAGTAGTGCACCCTTACTGCTATTGCTGCGGAAGCCCGGGGCGGCGGATGAGAGGACATTGTCAGACTGATCCTCAACAGAGCAAACGTAGCAGGGCCGGATCTTTGGAACAAAGATCCGGCCCTGCTGTCAGTTAAAATAACTTCGATTATTTCAAGTTAGGGTTTAATCCCGCCCATTCCGAAATGGCCGGAATGATACCCATGCCGATCACCTCGTCCCGCAACTTGCACAGGTGTCCGTAGCTCTGTTGCAGCGATTCGGTCTCCTGAGCCGTTCCGGTCGGTACCTTATAATGTACCCCGTCTTTGTCGATCGTGGTTTCCATCGCCATCATGATGTGGTCGAAGCCCCCTTCCGAAACGTACACCCCTGCCGGCCAGCGGAAAGGAGCGCCGCCCATCGCTGCACGGATCATTTCGACCGACACGTAAGCCGGGCTCTGGAACGACGACCGACCCCGGAGGTCGATGATCCGTTTCCCGCCCTGAATCACGTGTTGCCGGATGGCGGCCCATTGTTCGTCGGTCAGGGCCGGGGTGCCGATCAGTTCGGTCAGCGGTTTGCCGTCCACCTTGACGGTCGAAGCGAAAACGGCCATCTGTTCGCCGTGTCCGCCATACGTCCGGGCGTCGGTCACCCGGTCGTGCGCGATACCGAAATGCTGTCCCAGCGCCGTCCGGAGCCGCGTGCTGTCCAAAGCGGCGAGGGTGCTGACCTGAGACGGCTTCAGACCCGAATAGATCAGGGTGACGAGGCCGGTGATATCGGCCGGGTTGAAGATCACGACGACGTGTTTCACATCGGGGCAGTAGGTGCGGATGTCTTTCCCGAACTGGGCGGCGATTTCGGCATTCCCTTTCAGGAGGTCTTCGCGGGTCATACCGGCTTTCCGTGCCGCACCGCCCGACGAGATGATGTATTTCGCGCCTTTGAGCGCTTCGGCGATGTCGTTGGTCCAGGTGAGGTTGATCCCTTCGAAACCGCAGTGGTACATCTCTTCGGCCATCCCTTCGAGCGCCGGGGCGAACGGGTCGTAGGCGCAGATGTTCGGGGTGAGGCCCATCATGATGGCGGTCTGTACCATGTTCGAACCGATCATGCCGGCGGCGCCGACGATGGTGAGCTTTTCGTCTGTCAGGAAGTTCATAAATATTGGTTTTTAGTTGTTTGTGTCGTTTTTACAACCCGGCGTTACATCAATGCCGGAGCGAGGTATCGGGCCAAAAGGTATCCGCCGCCCATCAGCCACACGAAGAGGATAGCGGCCAGTATAAAGGGTTTGACGCCTGCTTTGCGAAACTTCTCGATGCTGGTTTCGGCTCCGAGCGCGGTCATGGCCATAGTCAGCAGGAAGATGTCCAATTGTTTGAGGAAGGCGATCACTCCTTCGGGCAACAGGCCGAACGAGTTGAAAGCGATGACTCCCAAAAAGCCCACGACGAACCACGGAATCGACACTTTGCCGCTTCCGTTGTCAGAGGTTGCTGCCGTGTTGCCGCGTTGCTGCAATTTTCGTGCCCGTGCGCGCGCGATGGCGAAGCCGAGGAGCAGCAAGACCGGGACGAGCATCATCACGCGGATCATCTTGACGATGACGGCCACGCCGGCCACTTCGTCGCCCATGGCGTTTCCGGCTCCCACGGCGTGGGCCACTTCGTGCAGCGTCGCGCCGGCATAGAGTCCCATCTGTGCCGGGTCGAGCTCCAGGATGCCGTTCCGGTACAGAGCGGGGTAGAGGAACATGGCGATCGTCCCAAAGATCACGACGGTGGAGACGGCTACGGCGGTTTTATAAGGTTTGCTGTGGATGGTGGCTTCGGCTCCGAGCACGGCTGCGGCGCCGCAAATGCCGCTCCCGACGGAGGTCAGCAGGGCGATTCCGCGATCCATTTTCAAGAGTCGTCCGATCCAGATCCCGCCGTAGATGGTTCCGGCGACGATCACGGCGTCGATCACCAAAGCGGCCCAACCGACTTGTACGACATCCTGGAAGGTGAGGTTGAAGCCGTACAGGATGATCCCGATCCGCAGCAGTCGTTTGGAACAGAAGAGGATGCCGGGCACCCAAGTGGCCGGCAGCCGGTTGCGGAGGCTGTTGGCGTAGAGCATCCCGAGTACGATCCCCACGATCAACGGGCTGAGCGAGAGGCTGCTCACCCAGCGGGTCTCGGCGATCCAGAAAGCGGCGCAGCTGAACAGGGCGATCAGCAGTACGCCGTGTAGCATATTTCCGCGGTGTTCACTGAGTTTCATATTTTTTTCTGCGGTTTGTGTGCTTGAAACGGTAGGGGTTGGGGGCTTATTGTTTATGGGCAGTCCAATTTCGTTTTATTGGGGTCGAGGTGTCGGTTGCTTGGGGTGCCTCTTGGGTAGAGGCTGGCGATTATTTAGGGTAGACACAGCCAGCAAAAGACGCTGTGCGTCCGTTTATTCCGAGAGGCACCGCAACTGAAAACCGTGGATGCGGCCTGTCGTGTAGCAGGGGTAGAGGTCTGTTGCGCGGAAACGCAAATATGTGCTGTTAGTATCACTGACTGACGACGACCAGCTGTAACCGCCGAGGCCGACGATGCTCAAATCGCCTGTCTTGCCGTCGCGGAAGCCCGGGGCGGGAGTATCTTACTATAAAGTGTCCGTAATCAGCGCCTCCAACTCTGTCAGCGGCATTCGGCGACGAACCGATCGGCCGAGTCCGGATGGTAAGACGAAATCGATTTCCTGCGCTTCTCGTTTTTTATCTGCCTCAACGGCGGCAATCAACTGCGATGCAGTGACTTCGAGCATGGGATCGATCGAGGTCGGCAGCCCCATTCCGCGAATCGTTCGGATAATCCGGGCCTCTTCATCTGCTGTGAGCAGGCCGGCTTTAACAGCTGCTCCAGCAGCCACGCAGAGACCGATGGCTACCGCCTCGCCGTGCAGGTAATGTCTCGTGCATTTCTCGATCGCATGGCCGAAGGTATGGCCCAGGTTCAACAGCTTTCGCTCGCCGTGTTCCTGTTCGTCCGCCGCTACTACCCGGGCTTTCAGTCCGACTGTGGCGACGAGGATGCGGTGGAGTAGTTCCGGGTTGCCGGTCAGTGTCTCGAATGTCTCTCCTTCGAAGGCTTCGAACAAGGCGGCGTCGCCGATCAATCCGCACTTGATGGCTTCGGCCAGACCGGCTCTCAACTCCCGTGCGGGGAGTGTCGAGAGCATCGTCTGGTCGCACAGCACGAAGTCCGGCTGGTTGAAAACTCCGATTTGGTTTTTATAGCCGTCCAGATTGACGCCGTTCTTTCCACCGACGCTTGCATCGGCCTGAGCGAGCAGGGAGGTGGCTACGAAACCGAAGCCGCTCACGCCTCGCATATAGACCGAGGCGACGAATCCGGTGATGTCTGTCACGATGCCGCCGCCGATGCCGACGATATACGAGCCGCGGTCGGCTCCCATTCGGAGCAGTTCGCGACAGACTTGTTCTACGGTGGTCAGTGTTTTTTGTGTCTCGCCGAGTCCGATCTGGATATGGGGATAGCGTCCGATCAGTTCCGGATAGGATGCTGCCAGGTTCGGGTCGGTGATGACGATAGGGCGTCGTCCGGCGAGCAGCGTGTCGAGCAAGGGCAGGGCTTCGCCGATCACGATGCGCGACGGGGCTTCCGGTTTGTCCGGGCGCGGTACTGAAATTTCCTGCGTTTTCATCGGAGACAAAATTAACAATATTCTCCGGATGGGCGACGGGCGTGCGCGGCGGCGCGCGGACAAAGAGTTGGGCTGAGGCGGTTAAGCGATACGCAGTATCGCTCCGTCCCGCCGGTGCGCCCATCGGGCGTTTTGTTAGGGTTGTCTTTGCCTTATTAGCCGTCCGCCGCCCGCGCAGGGCAGTTTCAGGCGGGACAAAGCTCGACCGCGCGCCGCCGCCTAAAGAGGGAAATCGTCAAAATGCACTTTGTGCGTTTTGACAAGATTTCCCAAGGCGCGCGGTCAAACGGTGTGTGAAATCCGTCGCCCGCTCGCCTAAAAGGGCATATTCTGCCGGTTGGCATTTGGCCAATCCGGCAAGAATTGCCGCGGGCGACGTTTAGGAGTAGACCGGGCCATCTTTCGGGTGCCGAGCGGCACCGGCGGAGCGACAGCGGAGCCGCAGTGAGGCTGACACGGGGCGGAGAGCTGGGGCGAGCTTTGGGCCGTGCCTGGTCTTCAGGCGGTGCTCGTGCGACCGTTAGGTCGCCGTCCTCGGCGAGAGCGACGCATCAGCGGCGCGTGGGGGGGGGCGCGCCGAGGACGAATTTCGCAGAATGGGGATGGGCGACAGGCCGAATTTGAAAACTGTGGGATGAACTTTTGGTCGTGCTTTGGCCGAGCTTCTGCGACCCAAAGGGTCGCGCAGTCCGCCGCCACCCCACGCGGCGGATTGCAACTTGTCGGAGCTCGTTGCACTCACCGCTGGCGGCGAACTTTTGCAAACAGGCCGAGGCCGAACCCGACAGAAAATGGCTGTGCTCTTGCGACCCGTAGAACCGCTGGGCTTGCGCGCTGGGCCTTCGGCCCACCCCTGGAGCGCGCAGCCCGAAACCGACTGAATTGAGGAGGTGAATGGGGGAAAGTGCTTTTGAGGGTCGAAGCCTGCGGGGCCTAAAGCAACGTTAGTTGCGGGCCTCCGCTGGGGGAGGCTTCGGCCCGCGCGATTCTTCGAATCGCAAGCATTTTCCGTTTATTCCGAGAGGCAACGCAACTGACGACCGTCCGCACGGTTGCCCGTGCTGCTAGGGCCAAGGTCTTGTGCGGTGAACCACAAGAAACGCCCGTAAATCCCGCTGACCATGGACGACCAGTTGTAGCCGACATTTCCGACCCCGCCCGGTGTGCCCGAGGCGAGGCTGCGGTAGCCCGGGGCGGGGACAGCAAAAGAGGCTTTGAAAAGATAATACGAAAAAGAGGCGACCCTTTGCGAGGTCGCCCCTGTGTAAAATGGAACGAAAGATGCGTTCGGAAAGAAAACAGTTCGCGGAGACTATTTTCCGTTCGCTCCCTCCTTCGCCGTCCGCGGTACAGCCTGCAACAAGGCGACCAGATTGCCCTCGCCGTCCAGCATCAGAAGCCGTTCGCCTTCAAGTTTCAACCGCTTGATGTCCGTCAACCGACCTACGAAGCCGTCTTCGATCTCCGTATCCGGGCAGTACATCCGCGTGACGCCCGCATTCTTGATCTCGATGTTGTGCTCCGGATCCTCGTAGAGGCTGTAACCCGCGAAGAAGTTGTTGCACGGAGCCTGTCCGTAGATCATCTTTTCAGCCGCGTCGAAAGTCAGCGTCACCGCCTTGTCGGTCGGCACCGCTGCGCCGAGGAATTCGATCAGACGCCAGTCGTCCGCTTCGAGATTCGCAATCTTCGGGCTCCCTTTGCGGCATGCGCAACATGCGCTCAGTAAAACGGCCGCCGCTCCGACGGTCGCCAGTATCCATCCTTTTTTCATGTCGATGTCTGTATGAATGGTGAGTGAATAAATCTTTTGGTGTTCCGTAATGGCCGGACTGCCGGTTCGACAGCCTCTGCAAAAGTAGCACAAATTCAGCGAGTGCAAAATTCCTGCCAGAGTTTCTCCGGATGCCTCGCCGCCCGCTGTGGTCTGCGCGGCAGTTTCGCCGAAAGGCTAAAAATTGATCGATAGGTAGTTACGTATTCGGAAAAATTATACTTTTGCAGTCGATTATTCCGGAACGTACCGGGAAACAGCTCGTTTTCAATCTATGAAACACATTGACAACAAGATCGTTATCTCTTTTCTGTGCGGAGCGTTGTTTTTGGGCGCGTGCAACAAAAGCCAGGCTCCTTCCGTGTTGGAGCACGGAAGCGAACGGCAGACCTATCCGTTGGTTTTGCAGGATAACGAGGCGCCTGGGGAGAATCTGGCTGAAAAAATTCAGGAACTGTCGGTCTATCACTTCAGCAACGGTAAGTTTTATCTGAAACAACAGCTGAAACCGAACGAGAAAGGCGAAATTGCCGTTTCGGCGGCCGGTGGGTCACGGCTCTATTTCATCAGCGGCATTCCTTTTTCGCTCTCCGGAGAGACCATCGACGAAGAGAATTTCCGCAATATCGCTGTCGGGCGGGATTTGCACGACAACTCTGCGCCGGAGTTTATGACGGCCGTGGTCGACCTAGGGAACGATACCGAAACGCGAGGGGGGGGGGATCCCCGAACTGTCTCGCTTAAGCGTAGCGTGGCGCGGCTCGACATCGATGCTTCGACGGATAGCAAAATACGGATCAGCGAAGTCCTTGTCGAGAATGCGCCGGCGGAGATCTGTCCGTTCCGCGAAGGCCAGCAGGCGTCGAAAGAGACGATCAGCTACCGGAAGGTCTTCGAAACGGCGGTAGGCGGCAAACTGGAGTCCGTCTTCCGGATTTTCGAAAGCGCCCAGCCGGTGCACCTCGTTTTGCTCGGAAGCTATGACGATGCGCCGTTGAGGCTGAAGCTGGAGCTGCCGACGGTTGAATGCAACAAGGTCTATGCCGTGGAGGTGCGGAACTCCGGCGCGATGATCGAAGGGGTGGTCGAGGTCAAGCCGTGGGACGAGGGCGGAACGGTCGTCGGAAGTCCGGATGCGGGGAATCGTATCGTGCTCGATGCGGCGCGTTCCCGTTTCCCGGCGGGGGTCAAGGTCGATTATCAGAATAACCTGATCGAAGTGCCGGCCGAAGGGGCGGCGGGGATGAAACTCGCGTTTTTGGGCGACAGCCGGATCGATATCGACTCCGTCGAGGGGTTGGACCCGGATGTCACGCTCAGCGGCGTTTCGGTGTCGGAAGAGCCCGACGGCGGGTTCGTCTCGATGTTCGACGCTTCGGTGGCGGCTCAGGGCCGGGGACGGCTGGGCTATTCGGTGCTCGTGCACCTGAAGAGTGCGCTGACGCAGCTTTCGTACGACTATGTGGAGATTCGGGTCGCGCCCAGCGAACATCAGATCGAAACGGTCGAAATGGGCGGGCTGACCTGGATGGCGTTCAATGCCCGCACGCACGACCTGGAAGATCAGGTCTATCCGCTCGACGGCCTGACGGTCGAGGAGATGTACCGAGAGAGCTGGATCAACACCATCGGCGGTCTGTTCCAGTTCGGACGACTCTATATGTATGTGCCGTGGCAGGGATACAATCCTTCGAATAACCTCGGAAATCAGACTCAGGATGCTCCTTGGATACACGATACCCATATGCCGTGTCCCGAGGGTTACCGGGTGCCGACGCGGGCGGAGTGGCGGGCCATTCTGCCGGCCTCGGCCCAGATTCCGGGGAACTATACCACGGCGACCGGCGAACAAATTACGGCTACGCTTCATGTCGCGAATGGGACGCTCGTGACGCCGACCGGGGTGACCGGAACCCAGCGTTACGTGAAGCTCTCCGTCGATGGGACGGATCGTTTCTTGATCTTCCCGATGGCAGGCTATAAAGGCGATAAATCAACGTCGAACAATCCGAATTTCGGCAACTGGGCTTTGATGTGGACCAACGACCGGACGGGGTGTCCGGGAGGGTATGCTTGGCTTCGCAGACTCTCTTTCTCGGCGGCAACCAGTTCTCTCTCGTTGATTGATGAATACCAGTGGCAGATGGAAGGATTCGCATACGTGCGGTGCGTCAAGAAATAAGAGAGGAGGCGTGTGATGAAAAACAGACTGAAAATCGCTATTTTCCTTTTGGGCACCGTGTGGGTAATGGCCGGGTGCTCGAAACGACAGGAATTCGACCTCCGGCAGCCGGGCGAGGGGAGTGTCACTTTCGTCTTCGGCTTTCAGGCGGAGAACGACTCCACCCTTCCGACCCGGGCCGACGAGACAGAGTTGCTGCCCCGGGATCAGATCGGACAGATGTGGTATATGATTACCGACAGCCGCGGCGAGAAGCTCGACCTGCATACGCACAAGTTGGAGTCCGACTTTTCGAAACTGACGGTCGAGGGGCTGAAAGAGGGGGATTATACGGTCGTCTTCATGGCGACTGCCAGTCGGGAGCAACAACCGGCGGCGGTCGATCTGCCGCAGAGGCTGGCGGATGTCTGGCTGCGGAATCCGACCGATGCCGAACCGCTGGACGAAATCTACTACTACAAAAAGCTGGATTTGCATGTCGGGCGGGCACAGGCTTCGGTCTCGCAGCCGGTGGCTTTGGAACGCTGTGTGGGGCGGGTCGATGTGGATGTGAATGTCTCGTCGGAGTACATGTGGCGGTTTATCCGCAAGATCGAAATCGCATTCGACGAGGCGGATGGGGTCTACACGGCTTTCGATGCGACGGGAGCCTATTCCGGCACCGGGGCGATTCCGGTTTATGACATTACGGAGAGTCGTTCGTTCTACTCGTTGCCGAGTCGGAAGGCGTTGTCGGGGGTCGTCACGATCGAATCGGAACGCAGCGACGGGATGCCGTTCGTGCGCAAATACCGTTTCTCGGGCTGTCGGATCGAGGCGGGGCGGGTGGCGCATATCCGGATAGATTATCAGCATCCGGAGAGTCGGGAAGGGTTGCTTTATGTGCGTGAAAACGACTTGTCGCGGTTCGAAACCGATACCATGTTCCTGGCGGATGAACCGCGGGAGGTGTTTTATAATGCGGGGCGGCGCTCGTTCTATCCGAATGCTCCGTTACAGGTTTCGGTGGCGGGGGATCATCGGTTGCTGGTCAAGTTCTTCTCGCCGATCGCGATTCGGGATGTGAAAATCCTGTGCCGGTTCAATAAGTTCAGTCCGGAATTCGTCGAGTTGGCGCAATTCGATCTGATTTATCCGTTCATGGAGGCTTCGTTCCCGTTGCCGGTGGTCAGCTCGGAGCGCACGTTCACGACGGCGTCCGGCCGGAAAATCGTGGTGCCGGCTCAACCGGATCTCTCTGGTGAAGATGTCTCGCTGATCATTCAGACGGAGGATCCGTTCATGAAGAAAATCGAACGGATCGACAGTCGGTGGTATATTCGGTTTTCGGCCTATTCGGCGGATGCGGGACATGCTTATTGGCGGCATATGAATCCGTTGCTGTGTCGGCATGGGGTGGCTTTGGCGCTCAATATGGCCTTTATGTTCGCGTCCGAGGAGTTCAATACCGAGATGGAGAAGTACGATGGGCGGCTGCTGGACAACGGTCGGAATCCGATTGATCTCGATCAGTTGCGGCAACGGATTCGCAGCCATAGGGGGCTTTCGCTCGGTTGTGTGTCGGGGGTCGGCGGCTTGGGGGGCGGACAGACTTATGGATTGGCGAACTATTGTTATACGGGGGTCTATTTCGATGCGACGTCTCCGAACAGCCATCCGCATAGTTATCCGCGTCAGGCGATGTTCCACGAATATGGGCATTGTCTGGGGTATAGCCACTCCAGTACGATGACTTACGGGGATCAGTGGACGGTGCTTTGTGCGACGGTTTTCGTGCAGATGGGGAAAGACGGGAAGTTGCCCGTTTGTTCGAAGGATGCGGTGGGCAACTTGCCGATGTAGAGTTGCCGGATGTAAGTTTTCGGAGGCCTGATGCAGGTCTGAGAACCAGGGCGCTTGACGCATTAGCGTCAAGCGCCCTGTATTGTAGGAATCTTTTTCAATGAGTTGGGCTGTCGGTAACTTGAGGATGCGCAGCATCCGTCTAAAGTTTGGCTTCGCGTTGCCTTCGGCTTCCTCGTGCTACCTCGGCAAAGCCCGCAAGCGGTCTCTGCCCTCGGTACGCTACTCGGTTCCTCCTTGCACCTCGGCCATTCAAACAAGTTTGATGGCGCTCGGTTGCTGCGTCGGTTTTCTGGTTCTCTTTGTTCACAACCGACGCTGCCAGCGAGGGCAATGCAAACGTAGTTTGCAAATTGCCGAGCGGCGAGGAGGAAGGCAAGCCAACGAGAACAGTTCCAGCCGGGGCAGTGATCAGATCGCGCGCCGCCGCCTAAAGAAGCGATTCAACTATTTCGGCTCATCGCCGAAATAGTTGAATCGCGCAAGGCGCGCGAAAACGCGGCGGAGCGATAGCGTAGCCGCAGTGAGGCTGGCACAGGGCAGAGAGCTGGGCTGTGCTTTGGGCTGCGAGCGAGTAGCTAAGTCCCCGTGTCAACGGTCGGCCCGCAGCCCCCGGATGCGGAGGGGACGCACAGCGTCTTTTACTGGCCGCCTCAGCCTTAATATTCGTTCTCCGCTGGCTGCGGCCGAAAACAAATGGGCTGTGCTTCTGCGACCCTACGAGTCGCGCGGGCCGAAGCCTCCCGCCGCGGAGGCCCGCAACTGACGTTGCCGTGGGCCCCGCAGGCTTCGTCCGCTTGAACTGAGAGCGAATAGGCCGCATTCGAAAGGTTGGGGTGGTGAATGGGTGGCGTGCCGAGGCGAATTTTAGAGAGCTGGGCCGAGCTTCTGCGGCTCTTTGAGCCGCGCAGTTCGCCGCCACCCCACGCGGCGGACTGCAACTCGTCGGAGCTCGTTGCACTCACCGCTGGTGGCGAACTGCTGTTGTTGGTTGAAGACGCACTTCCAAGAATGGGGCGGTGAATGGGCTGAGTTCTTGCGGCTTTTAGAGCCGCGCGGGCCGGCCGCTTGCCCATGGGCGGCCCGCAACACGCCGCTCACGCGCCGAGAGTTGCTGTTCCTCCCGGGCGTCCCGACCCACCAAAGTCAAGCTAGATAGGGTAGAGGCTGTCGGTTACTTGGTGTAGAGGCTGGCATTAAAACGCCCTGTGGGCGCGTTTATTCCGAGAGGCAACGCAACTGAAAACCGTGGCTGCGATTGCTTGAGTTAGAGGGATTGAAACTCTTCGTATGGAAATCCAAATACCTCACCGTGACCTCCTTTTTCATTGATGTACATGACCAGGAGTATCCGCCGTTGCCGACATACCTTGCAGTGCCCTCCACATTCGCCCGCCCATAGTCGCGGAAGCCCGGGGCGGCCAGATTTCATCCCGTCCGTTGTGCAATCCACCTATTTCTCTTAACTTCGCACATGGAGAAAACCGGAACCTGTCCGTTTCGGAAATCTGCATTCAAAAAAACATCGAACCATGAAAAAATGGATTGCCACCCCCGACGCTCCGGCAGCCGTGGGGCCTTACAGCCAAGCCGTTGAAGCCAACGGAACACTCTACATCTCAGGCCAGCTGCCCATCGATCCCAAGACCAAAACGATGCCTGCCGGCGTGCGCGAACAGACCGTTCAGAGCTTGAAAAACATCGCCGCCATTCTCGAAGCCGCCGGGTATACGAAAAACGACGTCGTGAAATCGACCGTCCTGCTGGCCGACATCGCCGATTTCGCTACGATGAACGAAGCCTATGCCGAGTTCTACACCGACAAACTGCCTGCGCGTGTGGCTTATCAGGTCGCTGCGCTACCTATGGGAGCGTTGGTTGAAATCGAAACCGTTGCCGTGAAGGGATGACGATTCTCCTGACCATCCTGATCGTCGTATCGGTCGCTGCGGCTACTGCGCTGTGGGCCCAGTGGCGGAGCGAACGGCGTGCGGCGCGGACGATCGCCGAGGAGTTGGAGACTGCGCGCGAAGAGCTCGCTGCGACCCAAGCGTGGGGAACGGAGAACGCTGCCTTGCGAGCCGAAGCGGCGCTGCTCGGAGGACGGTTGGACGAACAGCAGGAGGCTTTGCGCAGGAGTGCCGAGGAGAATGCCGCTTTGCGTGACGAGCTGAGCCGGGCACGGGCCGATGTGCGTATCTGGAGCGAACGGTTCGAAAATCAGACCACCGAGCGGGAGAAACTTCAGCAACAGTTCGCCGACCACTTTCGCAACCTCGCCAACGACATATTGGAGGAGAAGAGCCGGCGGTTTACCGACACCAACCGGAAAAATATCGATGACCTGTTGAAGCCGTTGAGCGAAAACATCGAACATTTCCGCCAGCGGATCGAACGCGACTCCACCGAACGGAAGGTGTTGGAGGCCGAGATCAAACGGCTCCACGAGATGAGCAACCGGGTGAGTCGGGAGGCCAACAACCTGGCGACGGCGTTGCGCGGCAACAGCAAAACGCAGGGCGACTGGGGAGAGATGATTCTCGAAACGCTGCTCGAAAGCTCCGGGCTGCAAAAGGGGATACACTTCCGTGTGCAGGAGGATTTTCGGACCGAGGAGGGGGATCATGTACGACCGGACGTCGTGTTGGTCTTGCCGGACGACAAACAGATGGTCATCGACTCGAAAGTCTCGCTCACGGCTTATGCCAATTATGTCGAGGCGGCGGACGACCCGGACGAGGGGATTCGGCGGGCGGCGCTGTCGGCCCATGCGGCCTCGGTGCGGCGGCACATCGACGAACTCGCTGCGAAAAGCTATCAGAAACTGGCTGCGGGTTCGCCGGACTTCGTCATCATGTTCGTGCCGAACGAACCGGCCTTTCTCGTGGCGTTGCAGTGCGACGCCAAACTGTGGGATGATGCGTATCGCAAGAAGGTCATCCTGAGCAGTCCGACGAATCTTTTCGCGATTCTCAAAATCGTGGACGACCTCTGGCGGCGCGACAATCAGGATCGGTATGCGATGGAGATTGCACGGCAGGGGGGCGCGTTGTATGATAAATTCGTCGGTTTTGCCGAGAATTTCTTAGCTGTGGGCGATGCGTTGGGGAGGACGGACAAGGCCTATCGGGCTGCTCTCGGGCAGCTCAGGGAGGGGAACGGCAACCTTGTGCGGCGGGCCGAGTCGCTTCGGAAGTTGGGAATCAAGGCCTCGAAGAAGATGCCGCAGGCTTTGACGCCGTTGGACGACGCCACAGGGTTGCCGGAATCTGATCGGGCCGTGGAGGAGGATAACGATTCAACCGCTTTGCAACAATGATCCTTTTTCCCCACTGTAAAATCAATCTCGGGTTGCACATCACGGCGCGGCGGGAGGACGGCTATCATGAGATCGAGACCCTGTTTTATCCGGTGCGGGGGCTGTGCGATGCGGTGGAGATTTTGCCCGGTTCTACGAATGGAGGGATTGATTTTTCCTCGACCGGTCTGGCGGTGGATTGTCCGGAGGAGAAGAATCTGTGTGTCAGGGCGGCGAAAATCTTGCGGGATGCTTTCCCGGAGCCGTTTGCGGCGGCGGGCGGGGTGCGGATTCATCTTCACAAGACGATCCCTTTCGGCGCGGGGTTGGGCGGTGGTTCGGCGGATGCCACGGCGGTGCTTGTCGGGCTCAACGAGGTGCTCGCGCTCGGATTGACGGTCGAAGAGCTCGTCCCCTTTGCGGCGCGGTTGGGGAGCGATACGGTCTTTTTTCTCTACGACCGGCCGATGCTCGGGACGGGGCGGGGCGAGCGGTTGGAGCCGTTTCCCGGGCTCGATCTGTCGGGGTGGAGGCTCTTGTTGGTCAAACCGCCGGTGGGGGTCTCGACGGCCGAAGCCTACTCTTTGATCACGCCTCGTATGCCGGAGGCGGCGTTGGATGAAATCCTGCGTCGGCCGGTCGAGGCGTGGCGCGGACGGCTCGTGAATGACTTCGAAGAGCCGCTCTTCCGGCGTTTGCCGGTGCTGGGCGAGATCCGGGCCGAACTGTATCGGCAGGGGGCGGTGTATGCCGCATTGTCGGGGTCGGGCTCGACTCTCTTCGGGCTCTTTCCGGCGGGGTGTGAAGTGCCGGTCGAGGGATGGTCGGCGGACTATTTTGTCCGGGCCGAAACGTTGTAAGAGAAAAATGCTATATTTGTCTAAATCTTTAATCGAACTACTATGACCGTAGACAAGAAAATTCTCGACCTCAAGCAGAGAAAAGAGAAGGTCTTCAACGGCGGCGGGCTCAAGGCGATCGAAAAACAGAAAGCCATGGGCAAACTCACTGCCCGCGAACGGATCATCGCTCTGTTGGACGCCGATTCTTTCCATGAGTACGACATCTTCGTGGAACACGCCGGAACGGAGTTCGGCATGCAGAACAAGGAGTTGCCGGGCGACGGGGTGATTATCGGTACCGGGACGATCTGTGGCAATCCGGTGGCGGTGTTTGCCCAGGACTTTACGGTCGCCGGGGGGTCGCTCGGGCTGATGCACGCACGGAAGATCACGAAAATCATGGACTATGCACTGAATATGCGGATGCCGCTGATCGGGATCAACGACTCGGGCGGAGCGCGGATTCAGGAGGGGGTCAATGCGTTGGCCGGATACGGCGAAATATTTTTCCGCAATACGATGGCTTCGGGGGTGATTCCGCAGATTTCGGTCATTCTGGGGCCGTGTGCGGGCGGGGCGGTCTATTCGCCGGCTTTGACCGACTTCGTCTTCGTGGTGGACAAAATTTCCAAAATGTTTATCACCGGCCCGGAAGTCATCAAGACGGTTCTGGGCGAGGAAATCTCCATGGAAGAGCTCGGCGGGGCACGGGTGCATTGCGAACAGACCGGGAATGCGCACTTCTTCGCGGAATCGGAAGAGGAGTGTTTCCGGCAGATCCGGCAACTGCTCTCGACCATTCCGCAGAACAATACCCAGCCGGCGGAACGGACTAAACCGGCTGAACCGCTCGCTAAAAAATATCCGATCGAAAAACTCGTCCCGGGCGATCCGGCGCAACCGTACGATGTGCGGGATGTGATCCGGGCGGTGAGCGACGGCAGCGAGTTCGTCGAGGTGATGGAACTTTTTGCGGGGAATATCGTGGTGGGATTCGGGCGCGTAAACGGCGAGACGGTGGGTTTCGTGGCCAACCAGCCGATGGTGATGGCGGGGGTGCTGGATTGCGACTCGTCGGATAAGGCGGCGCGGTTTATCCGTTTCTGCGATGCGTTCAACGTGCCGATCGTGACGATCGAGGACTTGCCGGGCTACTTGCCGGGGGTCGATCAGGAGCATGCCGGGGTGATTCGGCATGGGGCGAAGTTGCTCTATGCGTACTCGGAGGCAACGGTGCCCAAAATTACGGTCATTCTGCGCAAGGCGTATGGCGGGGGGTATATTGCGATGAATTCCAGACATTTGCAGGCTGACTTCGTCTTCGCTTGGCCGCAGGCGGAGATTGCGGTGATGGGGCCGGAGGGGGCTGCCAATGTGATTTTCCGAAAGGAGATCATGGAGGCGGAAAATCCGGAGGAGATGCGTCAGCTCAAAATCCAGGAGTACAAGGATAAATTCGCGAATCCGTATGTGGCGGCGGCAAAGGGCTACATCGATGCGGTGATCGAACCGGCCGAAACGCGCAAGTGTTTGATTCATGCGTTGGAGGTGGCGCAGCGTAAGTCGGTGCTCCGGCCGGAGAAAAAACACGGTATCCCGCCGTTTTAATCGATCGTTTTTTTCGCATTCCGTTCTTTGTGCCTGCTGGAACTGCCGCTTTTTGTAAAAAGCGGCACCAAAAACTTTTATGCCAGCTACGCTATGCCTTAGGCTCCGCAGTCCTCAGTCTTCGCGAGTCTGTCGGGCTGGGTTTTCGGCGAGCGCGCTAATAACGGGCAAATAACCCAAGCGCGCTACGCCGGAAAACCACAGCCCAACGAACAGTCCGAGAGTTGGGCCGCCGGCAGCTGGAGGATGCGTCAGCATCCGTCTGAAGTTTTTTTGGTTCTTTTTGTTCACAAAAAGAACAGTACCCTCCAGATACAAAGAGTAGTACGAGAAAGCGATCCATAAAAAGAAAGCAGATGAATAAGACAGAAAGTGCGGTGCAGTTGGAGATGTTGGCCACTGAGAATGGCAGTTATCCGACGACCTTGACCGCAAAATATAAGAATCGAGAGCCGTGGGCGGCGAAAGATCCCCGGCGGATCGTCTCCTTTATTCCGGGAACGATAACCACCGTCGATGTGAAAGTCGGAGATCGGGTGAAAGAAGGAGACGTGTTGCTGACTTTCAAGGCGATGAAGATGCACAATACCTATCGTTCGCCGATCGGCGGAACGGTGGCGCGGGTGCATGTGGCTGCCGGTGATGTGGTCGCCAAAGGCGTGTTGTTGCTCGAATTCGAGTAGACGGCAACGACTTGTAAAGTCGTAAATATACGGAACCTCTTCTCTTTGTCGTATATGACAAGGGAAGAGGTTTTGTACGTTATTCTGTTAATGCGACCGTAAACTCCGGAAATTCGCGCCACAACGCCTCCGTCCGAAGCCACAGACGTCTCGCTTCAGCTGCTGCCGTCGGTCGACGCGACTCGATGTCCGAAAGGTACTCCGGCGTAATCTCGTGTTCGGTCGCTCGCCATTCAGTGTATAATGCCGGTGTCTCCCGCTTCATGGCCTGCCGGATTTCGGCTGTGGGCAGAGTCTGGCGTCGGAAAACGGCCCAATATTTCGCCAGCCGGGTGGAAAGCGCCTCTTCCGGCAGCAAGGCTGCCGTCTCGTCGAACAACTCCCACTCTTCCAATGCGATGTAACAAAACACCATCCATTCCGAGGCGTTCAGGTGGTCTTCCGGATCGCAGTCTGTCAGCAACTCCCACATCGCCGTCGCCACTTCGAAGTCGCCGATCGTAAAGTGATCGACAGCCGAGTCGTACACCATCGAAAGCGCCTGAGCCGTATAGTCGTCCTCCCAGTCCAGCGTGATGAACTCGTTGTCCGACTCCTCCAGCAGGTCGCATACTAATTTTGCACCCTCCCATCGCAACTGACACGCTTCGGCCAAGCGTCCCTCTTCGGTGTAATGATTTGCCAAGGCCTCCCGGGCCGCGAAATGGGCCGGAGCCGCCGCCAACGTCTCGGCGAGCGAGCGGGCGTCGGCCGATTCGGGTATCCGCCGCAGTGAATGCGACGGCACGAGTTTATAAACGGTGTCGATGACGGGTTCGAGCCGCAGCGGATTTTTCATAAGGCCAGTGGATGGTACGATGAGACAAAGATACGTTTTCGGATTTGGAAACCAGCGCATGAAATGTTACTTTTGTGCCACAGAAGGGTCCCGTAGCTCAGCTGGATAGAGCAACAGATTTCTAATCTGTCGGCCACAGGTTCGAATCCTGTCGGGATCACACGATTCGTATAGTCAGGGTGTTTCTATTGCAGAAATGCCCTGATTTGTTTTTTATTATTATATTCGCGTAAACCCTTACTTGTTTTTGTTATGAAAAGATTTCTCTGTTTTTTATTCTTGGTGGGTGTATTTGCCTGTCCAAGAGTTCGAGCGGCTACTGAAATACGACGATTTGAGCAAACTTTAATGATTAGATCGGCTGACTATGTAGGCGTTAGTTTTCGTATTTATGGAGTTTGTGACCTTTTGATAGAAACAAATCCTCAAGGTGTTGAAGTTGCAGCTGTATTTCATTATGTTGGTGGAGTTTTTGCCAATTGTACTGAAGGTGGATTCAGTGGAAGGGCGGATGAAATAATCATTCGGTCTCAATCTTTTGTAAGAGAAACTGAACCGAATGTGGCCATGTGGATATATGATTATGATTTGAGTAGATACGGTTTAGGTGCGAGTGGAAAGGGTTCGGGAAGTGGGATTTGTAATCTTTGTGATTTGTTCCCTAATCTTTATCATTAAACTTGATTAAGCTATGAAAAAGTGTACGTTGATTTGTCTTTCCTTTCTTGCTCTTAGTGTAGTTTGCTCTTGTAATCATGGGCCAGCGCAATCGGAGGTTGATCCGCAGGCTGGGGCTGATTCGGCTCGGGCGACGGAAATTGCAGCTAATCGAGGAGGGAATTGGTCGCCGGAAACGATTGAGCGGTTACAACGAGAAGACTCGCTGATTCGGGCAGGGTATGAACGGGCCGGTGGCGAGGATGTTTATAACCGCTGGTTGCCGACACAGGAACTCTTGTTTCAGGAATTTAAGAAAAATCGCACGTTGGAGAACAAACGGAAATTAATGGATTTCATCGCGGAGCACAAAATGTGTATGATTGTTCCAAAGCCGTTTACGAAAGAGATGCTGGCTGCTCCGCCGGTAAATCCCCATCCGATGCTGATTATGTGGGAACCCGATGAATTGTCGGAATACCTTGATTTGTTTATGCAACGTGAAATGCCTCAACGATGAGAAATTAAATAGTGCTATGCTGTGAAACAAATCGGAGAACAGAGAGCGGAAATTCGACAGTATATCGAACTGGGGGGCCGGATGTCTGCCGGGCAGATTCGGCGGAACAGATGGGTATATCGGGGCTATGGGTGGGCGGCCGTGGCGGTGGGACTTGTGGCTGCGGTGATGGTCGGCGGAGTCGGCGGACTCGGGCTGCGATGGTTGTGGCGGAGTTATGATTTGTCGGAGCTCGTGGAGCAATTGGCGGGTTTGGGGCTCGTGATGGGGATGATTCTGGTGGGGCGAGCGGTGGGGATGGCGGTTTGGGCGAGACTCCGGCGTAGATTCGTTGATCGGGGGGTGCGGCCATTGGTGGTGATTCGTCCTGAGGCGGGGGATCCGTATATCGGGCGGGTGTTTCTGGATAGAGAAGGCCGGGTGGCGATGGTTTACGGGCGGATGTGGGGCCGGATTTACCGGATATTCAGTTTGAAGGGGGGCATTCCTCGACGAGGATATCTGTTTCTACGCGCCGGAACGGGGAGTGAGGGTTTTCTGGTGGAACCGGGCGATGAGGCTGCCGGGACATAGATAAACCGGGCGAGGCGACTCGCTGAGCGGAACGGGAATCGGTCGAAATATATAGCGGTTCTTCCTGACGGGTGCGTCGGGAAGAACCGTTTTTTTGTGCAGAATAACGAGGGTGAAGAATTAGTGTAATCCCTTTACTCGTCGTTTGTCCGGCGGTCGAATATTTCGTGACTTTGTATCCGAAAACGATCGGGCAGGCATCTGAAGATTCGGTCTCCCGCCCGATTACTTGAACCGATTAGAAACGATGACAGCAGAAGTACTCGAAAATGCGTTGATCGAAGCGATTCGGGATGTCGGCCTCGAAGCCGGGCCGTTTTCCGAACCGATCTCCCCGAATCCGAACGAAACGAAAACCCGGGTTCGGGTCGGTTACCGGGGAATCGAAAGCGTGGCCCGCGATTGCAGCGGCGCGCGGAGCGAACAGGTGTGGCGGATCGAGATCCGAATCGCGGGCCCGGCACTTCGCGGCGCCGAAGGGGTCTACGACTGTTCGGAGCGAATTCGCAACCGTTTGGAGGGATATGCGTTTCCCGGGGCCCCTGCATCGCTCGAACTCGAAAAGGAGGTTCCGACCGACGAATCGGACGGAATCTGGCGATTCGATCAGCATTGGAAACTCAAATGTATCCTTTTTCATGAACGACAAGACCCTTTCTTCGACCGTCCGCTTGGGGCGTAGACCGCTCGGCGAGAGCATTCGACAAAATATGCGGATTATTCTGCTCACGGCTCGCGGCGAGGTGCCTTTCCGTCCGCGATTCGGGTTGGGAGCCGAAAGGCTCCTCGGCGGCGGGATGCAGCAATTGGATGTGGCGTACGAAGTGGCCGACCAGCTTGCGCGGTACGAGAAGCGGATCCGGGTGAGGCAGGTCGTGACTACCGAACTCGAACCCGGGCGGCGCTGCGTGACGATCCGGTATGAAATACTCGACACCGCCGAATCGCAGACCCTGACGCTCGGAAATTGAGACGGGGCGCGGCGGGAAAATAAAATGATACTCCAATCGAATTATTCACCTTTTAATTATCTGTTATTGTATGGGTTATCTGCATGGTATCCAAATCAAAGAGGGCGCGAAGAACGTCCTGATGTCCGCCGGCGATACTTCGGTGATCGCGTTGGTCGGCACTGCTCCGCAGGGGGTGGTGGGAACGGTCAAACTGATTACTTCGGCTGAAGCTGCCGTGGCCGAGTATGGAGCCGATGTCTCCGGGTTCACGATTCCGGCAGCGTTGGAGACTATTTTCACTACCGTAGCGGCCAAAGTGTTGGTCGTGAATGTGCTGCCGGCTGAAAAAGCCTCTGCTCTGCTCGACGCCGACGGTCGGATGACGCGTGACGAGGAGGGCGAAGTGGCTACGAATATCTACAAACCGGATCTTCCCGAAGCCGTGGATTACACGGCCGACCTCGTGGCCGGTCTCGACCTTTTGCTGACGGTCGACGATACGTTGGGGGTGAAGCCGAACATCGTGTTGGCGCCGGGATACTCCCAAATCGAGGCGGTGATGACCCGCATGTTGGCCGTCGCTGATAAACTGGACGGTTTCGCGGTGATCGATATGGCGGCCGGGGATGTGCAGGAGGCGCTGACGGCCCGCTCTTCTGGCGTGTACAACATCACGTCGCAGGCGGCGGTGCTTTGTTATCCGCAGGTGTTGCGTTACAATGCGCACGAAGCGATGGTCGACACGATCGGGCTGTCGGTGCATTGGGCGGCGGCCAAGGCGGCGCGCGACGGTGCCGAAGGGTACTGGCTCTCGCCGTCGAACACGGAGCTGATCGGCATTAGCGGGCTGACTGCTTCCGTTTCGGGTTCGCTCACGGACGAGGCGGCGGATACCAATCTGCTGAATGGGCAGGGTATTGTGACCGTTTTCCGGAAAAGCGGTATGGGAACCCGGCTGTGGGGGAACTGGACGGCGGCCTATCCGTCGCAGAAGACGACGGACTGCATGATTGCGCCGCGTTCGGTGCGTATGGCGATTCGGGAGGCGCTGGTGGATGCGGCGCTGAACTATATGGACCGGGCGGCCACGGGTATTACGGTGGAGATGATTACGGGCGATGTGAACGCTTTCCTGCGCAACCTGATCGGCCAGGGGGCCATCGTCGAAGGGGAGTGTACATGGGATGAGACGAAGAATCCGGCGGTCGAGATCGCTCAGGGACGCCTGACCTTTACTCTGTCGGTTCGGTATGCGCCGAGTCTGGAAAGTCTGACTTTCGAAGAGGTGGTGGAACTTTAAATCTTAATATAGGAAGGATATGATTAACAGCATTATAAACGCTAATGTATATATTCAGTCGGTCAAACTGGCAGGGAAACTCGCCGAGCTGGAGCTGCCGGCCGTGAAGATCAAAACGCAGGAGGTGACGGCGCTGGGGCTGTACGGAGCGACGGAGGTGCCGGCCGGTATCGAGAAGATGGAGGCGAAGTTCAAGTTCAACGCCATCTATCCGGATGCCTGGAAGCATGAGAATCCGCATCGGACGTGTCGGCTGACGGTCAAGAGCGACATGCAGGTGGTTTCGGCGGCCGGGGTGTCGGAGAATGTGCCGGTGGTGGCGACGATTGCCGGTCTGTTCAAAGAGATGCCTACGGGGTCGATCAAACCGCAGGAGCGGCTCGAAGCGGAACACCTGATGACGGTCAGCTATTATAAACTGGAGGTGAATCGCGAGGTGGTTTGGGAGATCGATGTGTTCAACAACATTTTCCGCCATTTCGGTCAGGATTTGCTCCGGGAGTTCAATGCCAACCAGAAATAGTACGGACGGATATGGCGAATTTTAAGGAAGATGCGGCGCGGGAGTATGACTGGGAGTCCGGCGGGGTCTACGTGATCGAACCGGAGGATCCGGTGGAGGGGGGCGCGGAAGGGGTGAGCAACCGGCAGGGCCGGGAGCTCGCCCTCCGTACGCGCAACCTGCACGAGCGGTTGGATGAGCTCAAACGGGATACGACGGCTCGGGCGGACGAGCTGGCGGAGGCGATCGATACGAAGGATGCCGAGGCGTTGAAAATGGCCAAGGAGTATGCCGACCGGCTCGTGGCGGAATTGACCGACAGTGCGCCCGAGGCGCTCGATACGCTGAAAGAGCTGGCTGCTGCGCTGGGTGACGACCCGAATTTCTCGGCGACGGTGATGGAGCTGATCGGCGAGCGGGTGACGGCGGAGGCTATGGCCGAGGCGTTGGAGGGGAAGTTTGGAATAATTGGAAATGATGTCGATGCCAACGAAATGACGCAAGGTTCGGGGTACTCTTACAGCAAGAATACCCCGACGCACGGGACTGTTGCTACCTTCAACGGATTGGGCGTACTCTACGGAATCATGCAGATCTTTTGCGACAACCAGGAGACCAACAATGCAAGGTTTTGGGTTCGAAACAATAATCAACAAGGATTCACTCCCTGGAGGGAGTTGTGGCACTCCGGGAACTTCGATCCGTCTGTTGTCTTTCGAACGGGTGGTTATATCGATGCCGCGAAACTGAACGACAATGAAATTGCCCAGATCGGCAATAAAGCGTGTATCATAAATTATGGGGGTTATGGAGGTCTTTTGGTCTCGTTTTCCGCCCAAGCCAGCCCGGCTCCTCTGCAATTCTTTCTTGATAATTATAGCGAAAACGCCTCCCTAAAATGGCGACATGGTGTCGATGCAAATAGATTTCAAAATCCGGCCTTCAGAACGATTTGGGATTCCGGTAACCTGAAGCCCATGTATTATGCACAGATCAACCCAAACGGGAATGTGGTCGGGCAGGTCGGGGACTGGATTCAATCGGTGGCATGGGTTGATAACGGGAATGGAGTGCGATGCGATATCACCCCGAATGTGCCCGTAAATGCCGTTACGGCGCAAATCACAAAAGTCGCTTTTTCAGGTAATACGTTCACAGGCTCGGCGCCGATTGTATATGATACTTTGATCAACGGAAAAATCACGGTCGTGATCCCACATGCTAATGGATCTGGTTATGCAGCTTGGTTCAATATCTCGATCCAAGGAGCGTAAACGATAAGAAGAGTAGAAGTATTTATATAAACAGATTTGTGTTGAAATGTCAAAAATTAAGATTACAGTAGAAAAGAACCCAGGTAAACTCGCTATCAAGAACGTGACAGTTCGAGAACCCCTGGTCGAAGACCTCCTCGAAGCGCAAAAATTCCAGGATAACGCCCGTATGTCCATGGCCCTCATCAGCCAAATCTGCACCTTCGACGGCCGGCGGCTCACCCTCGAAGAGCTCGAACAGCTGCCCCTCTCGGATTTTTTGGAATTGTCGGCCGAGCTGGCTGCCACCGGGTTGGTGGGCTCGGCCGAGCAGTTCTCTGCCTTGTCCGCGACGGCCGTTTCGGATTCGCCGAAGTCCGGCGAATGACCCTCTCGGAGCTCAACTTCTGGCTCCACGAACTCGAAAACTATTTCGACGATCTGAATCGCCGGCGGAGGTGAGCTCCGAACCGGAATGGGAAATCTATGCGTAAACAATATGGGAAGTCAAAATAATACGGATGCCGAGAAGTCGGATGGATTCAGCCAGCGGATACAGACGGTTGCATCGATGATCGAAGTGAGCGACAAGATGGAATCCAGCCTCCAGCGTATCGTTCAGCCCTACAGGGAATTCGAACGCTGCCTGGCCGGACTCTCCGCAGTCGTGGCACTGCCCGCCACCGATCTGGAGGAGCTGGGTAAAGTGGCCCGAAAGGTCGGGGTCGAGAGCGGATTCGGGGCGGGACAAGCCGTGTCGGCTTTTGGGACGCTGGCATCGGCATTCTCCGGAGAGAAGCTCGATAAGAACAGTCTGGTCGAGTTGCAAAAGCAGAGTGTTACGTTGGCTCAGGCAGTCGGAATCTCGTTGGACGAGGCCGCCGGAGCCTTGGGGAGCACCATGAGCCGGTTTCGGCTTTCCGCTTCCGACGCCGGTCGAGTCATCAACGTGCTGGCGGCCGGTGCCCAAGCCGGCGACGCCCGCGTCGGCGATCTGGCCGAATCGCTCCGGACGGTCGGTTCGACAGCCTCCGAGGCTGGCCTCTCCGTCGAACAGACCACCGCTGCGCTGGAGGTGTTGAGCCGAAACGACCAGAAAGGGGCCGGAGCCGGTATGGCTCTCCGCCAGATGCTCGGTACGATGCAGACGGCTCTGGGGGTGGACTTTCGAAAAACCTCGCTCTCCGATGCTTTGGCGGCTTTGCAACCCATGCTGACCGATACGGCCGCGTTGTCGAGGACTTTCGGTGCCGAGAACGTCGATGCGGCTCAATTCCTGATTCGCAATGCTCAGGCCGTGGGAACCGTGACGCAACAGGTGACGGATACCGCGACGGCGACCGACCAAGCTGCCACCCGTACCGACAACTGGAACCACCGTTTGGAGGTACAGGCCGCTCGTTTCGATGAGTGGAGCATGAAACTCACCGAGAGCTCGAAATGTATGCTGGATGTGATTCAGGTGGGCAGTCGATTCGGCAGTATGGTACTGAGTCTTGCTCCGCTGGCCGAGGCCCTGTGGAGCATAGGCGAAGCGACAGTCAATGTGGTGAAAAGAATGAGAGAAACGGCGACTGCCGGTAAGGCCGCGGCGTTCGGGATGTGGCTGAAAAACGCGGCAGTCTCGACGGGGAATGCTCTTCTTGTGGTTTACAATGCGCTGACTTCCCGCGCCTGGTGGGTGACGATGGCCCATTCGGTTGCGACCAAGGCATCGGCTTTGTGGACTGCGGTATGTTCCAAAGCGCAGCTCGTGGCCAGCGCGGTCACCTCGCTGTGGAGCAAGCGGACGGCATTGGCCACGTTGGTGCAGGGCGGTTTGACCAAAGCGTTGCGGTTGGCCAAGGTGACGATGATGACCGGTGTGATTCCGGCCCTGACCAGCGCCATTGCTTCGACCTGGGCCTGGACAGCGGCTCTGTTGGCCAACCCGATTACCTGGATCGTTCTCGGTATCATCGCCTTAGTCGCGGCCATCGCCATTTGTTGGGATAAGTTCGCCGGGTTTCGTGCCGTCGTTTATACCATTTGGGACACGATCAAGGGGTTCGGACAAGCGATTATCGATTGGATGATCGCGCCGTTCAAGGCCGCCGGAGCCCTGATCGGCGGATTGGCCGGAGCGGTCGGCAAGGTATTCAGCAGAGACTGGGCGGGGCTTGGGACTCGCTCAAAGAGGGATTCGGAGGGGCGGCCGACGCTTTTACGAAGCCGGTCAAAGAGGCTGTCGATACGGCCCGAGGTATCGGCGGAAACTACCGCATGCACCTGACCGAGGAGCAGGCCAAGCAGGCTGAAAAAGAGCGGGCGAAAGAGGAACGGAAACAGGCCGCGCAGTCAAATCGGGAGACGGCCCCGACCGGTAGCGCCCTGCCGGACTGGCAGGCGCTAACCGGCTCCGTGAATTCGGAACATCCGGAATTGGCCGGTTTCGGGGCTCCATTCGGAGAGCTCGACATGGAGCAGATGGATTTATCCGATCTTGATCCGAAACTATTGCAGGGAATGGAGTTGCCCATGGGCGGGCCGGAGATGACCGGTTACGTCGCTTCGGAACCGGTCTCGCTTCCTTCGTTGGGGCGTGATGCGGGTGCGGGCTCGTTCGGCATGCCGCTTTCGGCTGCTCCGACCGTGCAGGTCGATTTCAAACCCACCGTCCATATCTCCGGAGATATGTCCCGCAAAAGTCGGGACGAACTGATGGATTTTTTCCGTCAGTTCGCCGGCGAACTGACCCGGATCATCAACGAAGAGAATCGCAAAAACAATCGAGGCAATTATGGAATACCTGCGCTTGGGTGATCTCCGGCTGACCTCGCCGGACAGCCTGACCGGATTCGAGGAGACGGTCGGATACAATTATGCCCGACACGAAATCGCCACCGGCAAACCCGTGCTTCAGGCCAAGGGAGAGACCCTCTCGGAAATCACCCTGAATATCAGTCTGCGCGCCCGGCTCGGCCACGACATTCCCGAAATCCTGCGCCAGCTCGACCTCCTGTGCCGGAGCGGTTCGCCGCAACGGTTCGTCTTCGCCGACGGCGTCTACAAGGGAGATTACGTGGTGGCCGAACGCGGAGTGACCGTCACCCGCACAGATGCTAAAGGTACGATTAAGGAAGCCGACTTCACCCTGTCGCTGCTGGAATACGCTGACCGGGTGGTCGTCAACAACCGGAATGCCGAGAGCCGTCCCGTCGGCGAGCAGAGTAACCGAAAAACCGAACAAAAATGATCGTAACGATATCGAAATACGGCGACCGGTGGGACTTACTGGCTTATGATCTGCTGGGCGACGCCGCTTTGGCTCCCGCCTTGATGGCCGCCAATCCGGCGCTCGTCTCCCTCTGCGAGAATCACATTCCGGAAGGGGCCCGGATCGTCGTGCCGGAGATCGCCGCCCCCGCCGAACGCATGACTCAAACCAAAGCGCCGTGGAAACAGGACTAAAACCCCAAACCGTCATTACCTACGAAGGCAAGGATGTCTCCGGAGACTTCGCCCCGATCCTTCGCGGAGTGACCTTCAAAGATTTTCTGGACGGTCGGGCCGGAGAGATCGAAATCGATCTCTCCAACCGGGAGGGGCTCTTTTGGGCAGACTGGTATCCCGACATCGACGATGAAATCCATATCCTGATGGGCTACGAAGGTGGCGATATGCTCGATACCGGAATCTTCTGGGTCGACGAGGTCAGTCTGTCGGGCGGCGGTGCCGAGGACGCTTGTCGTATTCGTGCCCTATCGCTCCGCTCCTCGGGGCTCGGCGCCCCGGTGCAGCGGCGGAATCATGCGGGCCGGGCCGTGGCCGACATCGTGAACGAGGTGGCCGAAATGCTGGGATGCCGGGCCCGGGGCGATCTGTCCGGCACCTGGTCGGGGATTCAGAACGAAACCGGCCTCCGGTTTCTGAACCGGCTGGCCTGCGAACTCGGCCGGATTTGCAAAGTGGAGGGGACGGATTTGATCTTCTACCCGATCCAACAGCTCGGCCAGATCGGCCAACTGGAAATAAAACGGGGGGATGTCATCGACTACGATGTAAAAGATATTGCAGCCGGCCGCCTTTCGAAATGTACGGTCAAGTGGTGGGATCGGAAGTCGAAGAAGCAGATTTCCGGCACGTATGACGCCCGCATCAAGGGCGGCGGCGAGGCCGTGCGCTGGGAAGAGGTGAAGAGCAGTTCCGAAGCCCGTCAAAAGGCCCGGGACTATATCGCTGACCGCAACAAATCGGGCGTCGAGTTCAGTCTGACGCTGTTGGGCGATGTGCGTTTGCGGGCCGGCGTAGGCGTTCGGATGAGCGGCTTCGGCCGGTTCGACGACCTGTATTACATCAGCGAGGCCACCCATTCCGACAGCTCGTCGGGCTACACCACCCGTGTCACCCTTCAAAAACCGCCAGCCAAATGATCGAGATAGGAACCGTAACCCAGCACCATGCAGACCGCGGAGCGGTGAGCGTCGATTTCGAGCATCTCGGTACCTCGGCCGAGTGCGCCGTGCTTCAGCCGACCACCGGCGAGCATGCCTGTTTCGTATTGCCCTCTGTCGGGACGCAGGTCGTGTGCTGGCTGGAGAGCGGCAAAAACATCGCCTTAGGGGCCCTGTTTTCCGACAACGAGCCGGTGCCTTCCGAAGCGACCGCCGAGGGGTATTACCGACAGGTCGGCGAAATGACCCTTCGGATCAGCGAAAATAAAGCTTCGTTGAAAAACGGCTCGAATGACCTGAAAACCCTTCTGAACGACATTTTGACGGCCATCCAAAACCTGACCGTCTCCACGCCGATGGGGCCCAGCGGCACGCCGCTGCCGCCGACCGTTCAGGCCGTGAAAAAAGCCGTTCAGGACTTGAACCAACTACTCGAATAACCATGGCCCTCAATAAAGCAGCTCTTCAGTCCGGCATTCTGGCCCTGCTGACCGACATGCGCTCTCGCACCGAAGTCAGCGACTCCGACTTTGCCGGTACCCTGGCCGACCTGATCGACACCTACATCAGGAGTGCGACCATCACCATCGCGGCCGGTATTCCGGTCAGCACCGCCGGCGGCCCCACCGCCCAAACGGGAACCACGACGGCTCCGGCCGTCGCAACCATTCAATAACCTATGAGCGAGATACAGTTTATTGCGAACGATCCGGAGGCGATTCTCTCCGAAACCATAGCCACCTATCAGCAAGCGGCGGGGGAGACGCTCCATCCGGCCGATCCCGAGCGGATTCTGATCGACGTGATGGCCTACCGCGAAAACGTGCTCCGCGCGCGGATGGAGTTTTTGATGCGTCAGAATTTCGTGCAGTACGCCACGGCTCCGGCCCTCGACGATTGGGGCGCCCTGTTCGGCGTGAGCCGCCTGTCGGACGAGGCGGACGACGAATACCGCCTGCGGATATTGAACAACACGCATCAGGCGATCGGAACGGAAGAGGCCTATCGGCAACGGATCCTCTCCCTGCCCGAGGTGTCGGATTTGATGATCACCCGCAAGAGCGACGAGCCGACCCTGCCGCCCGGCACGATTCGGCTGACCCCGTTGATGCGCGCCGTCTCGCAGGATGGCGTGGAGTCCGGTGCCGTCCACACCGCAGAGCTGGAGCAGACGATTTTGAATACGATTCAGGCGGCGGATTTCGGCGTGATCGGCCCGAAGTTCATCTTCTCCGAAGCCCATCCGGTGCCCCTCTCCGGCCGCGTGTCCGTGCGGGCCGTCCTGGGTGCCGACCGGGAGACGCTGGAGAGAAACGTGAACCGCAAGATAGCCGCGTATTTCGGCACCCTTTCGCTCCATTATGCCGGCGACTTCAGTGCCTACGATCTGGAGCGAGCCGTGCTGGCCGCCGACGGTGTGTTGTCCGTGGCCGCCGTGGATTTTTCGAACATTCCGGTCAAACGCCCGGCCGATTTTTATGTACAGGGCGCGGTAACCGTCGATTATTTGTAACTATGGAACTCCTACCCGAAAGCATTCAAAGCACGCAGACCCTGGCCCTCGACCATACGTTCCGGGAGCGTCTGCTCTCGCTTGCCGTCGATCAGTTGGCGATTGCGCCGGAGCAGGAGCGCGACCTGCGGAAACTCACGCTCTACCTGCGTCAGTTCGGCATCCCCGTGGAGCTGTTTCCCGACCTCGGCGCGATTCAGCTGCGCGATCTGCTTCGGCGTGTGTTGCTGATTTACCGCCTGAGCGGTACCCCGCGCTCGATCGAACTGTTGGCCGAAGCGCTCGGGGCGACTTCGGCCACAGTGGTTCGCGATGCTTTCTTGTTGGATCATGCCCGGCAGGCGCTCTACGACGGACGGCACCGTTATGACGCCGGTCGCCAGCACCGCTCCTTTTGTGTCGATGTAAAGGTGGCGGGCATAAGCGAGGCCGAATGGCTGACCTTTACGACCGTTTTTCGTCGCCTCTTCCCGGTTTTTCAACCCGTGAGCGTGCATTTGCGACATCTGGAACCGCTTCCCGTCAGCCCATCGTATTGAACCGTACCGAAGCCTTCACCATCGCCAGCGCGCGAATCGCCGATACCGGAATCTCTTTCGGGGCGTGGTGCGGGTTGTGGCTCACCAACAGGACATAGTCCGGCCGTCCCTCGATTTTTTTGATGAACTTCACCGTGATGTACTCCTCGCCCTCGTAGCTGAACGAAATCAGGTACATTTCGCCCCAGATGATGTTGTAGAAATCCTGTATCTGTTTGTACATCACGATGTCCCCCGCCTTGAGCAGCGGGTACATCGAATCGCCTCGGACGTAGACCGCCCCGTCGCATCGCGGCAGGTCGGGAATCGACAGGTAGTCGATCGGCACGTTTTGGTTCGTGAAGATCGGCGTCAGTCCCGCTGTCGCTTCGAAATCGTACAGCGGCACCCGCTGACGCTCTACCCGAATGTCTCTCGTCCGGGTGCGGATCGGTCGAACCACCGTGGCCGTCTCCTCCCCTGTCCCGGCGTCACGGAGCATCTCGCCCTCCCCCGAGCGGAGCCATCCTTTGGCCACCTCCGGAAACGCCGTCACGATCCGTTCGGCCAGCCGATCCGAGATTCCGTTTCGTCCCCGCTGAATGTGGTAGACCGTGTCCGGGTGTTTCAGTCCGATCCGTTCGGCGAATTTTTTCCCGTTCAGTCGGGTGTATGTCAGTAAAGCTTGGATACGTTGAGCGTCGGTCATCATATAATATGTATGAATTTATAAGATTGAATCGGTGTAAAGGTATTATAAAAACATGAAAAATCCCAATGCTAAAGAGAGAGGGTGGGGAGAGGCAGTTGAAAATGCAGGAGAAGTTTTCGTACATTTGCTCCTGTTCATACCAATGATTCATGGATAAAAAGACTCTGCTCATCCTGTCGGCTCTTGCTTTGGTCGGCGCGGGAGCCTCGGCGCAGCAGCGCATGAACGTGCTGTTCATCCTCACCGACGATTTCCAGAACAATGCGATCCGCGCCCTCGGTCGCGAGGACGTGCATACGCCGAACATCGACTATATCTATAGCCAGGGGACGGCTTTCACCAACTGCTATACCAACGGAGCGATTGGCGGGGCGCTGTCGATGCCCAGCCGGGCGATGATCATGACGGGCCGCGGGGTGTTCGAGATCGCGCAGGACGGCTGGGTGATCGCCCCGCGTCACACGATGCTGCCGGAGCAGTTGCGCAGGGAGGGTTACCGCACCTTCGAGACGGGCAAGTGGCATTCGGATTTCGAGTCGTTCAACCGGGCGTTTTCCGAGGCTGAGAATATCTATTTCGGCGGGATGCACCGGTACGAAGACGGCGGCCATGTGACGCCGCTGCTGATGCACTACGATCCGAAGGGAGATTATAAAAATCAAAAACCGTTCGTGGGGCCGAAATTCTCGTCGGAGATGTATGCCGACGCGGCGGTCGATTTTCTGACCCGTTCGGCGGGGGATACGACGCCGTTTTTCGCCTATGTGGCGTTCACTTCGCCGCACGACCCGCGCAACCGGCATCCGTGGTATGGAACTTTGTATGATCCGGATACGATCCGGCTGCCGGTGAATTATCGCCCGCAGCATGCGTTCGACAACGGAGAGTTGCAGGTGCGGGACGAGGTCGTGGTTCCTGCTCCGCGCGACGAGGCTACGGTGCGGAAGGAGCTGGCGGATTACTATGGGATGATCAGCGAGGTGGATGCACAGATCGGTCGGGTGATCGATGCGCTCGAAACGAGCGGTAAGCTGGAGCATACGATCGTGGTCTTCGCGGGCGACAACGGTCTGGCGATGGGGCAGCACGGGCTGATGGGCAAGCAGAGTCTGTACGATCACAGCATCAAGGTGCCGCTGGTGGTTTGGGCACCGGGCATCCCGAAAGGGGAGCGGAACGAGGGGTTGTGCTACCTGTATGACATCAATCCGACGTTGTCGGAACTGCTGGGCATTCCGCCGGCGGGGTCGGTGACGGGGCGGTCGCTGGCTGCTGCTTTGAAAAAGGGGGCGAAGGGCGAGACGCCGCGCGACCGGGTGTGGCTGGCTTATTCGAGTATCCACCGGGCGCTGGTGATGGATGGCCACAAGTATATCGTTTACAATGTGAAGGGCAAGATTACGGAGCAGCTGTTCGATCTCAGGAATGATCCGTGGGAGATGACGAACTTGTTGGCTGGGACGCCGTCGAAGAGGGTACACAAACTGGCGGAGAGGTATCGTGCGGTGCTGAAGGAGGAGATGAAGCGGGGGAATGATTTCTGCGATCTGGATCGCCCGACGGCGGATCATGGATCGTGGTGGGAGAAGGACGAGAAGATCTCCTGGACGGACGGCGTCAATCTGATGAAATAACCGTTCGTTTGCTGTGTCTACCCGCATGGAACTGTCGCTTTCTTGAAAGAAAGCGACGCAAAGAACTTTTGCAGAGGTCGTCCCGTTGGGCCGACCACGTGTTCTCTCCGCCTTGTTTCGTTGGGCTGAGATTTTCTCGGTGGGCGCGCTAATAATCAGGCTAATACCCAAGCGCGCCACACCGGAAAATTCAGCCCAACCTACCGGGTAGACACGGCCAGAGCATCCCGCAGGGATGCGCTCTAAAGTTTTTTTGGTTCTTTTTGTTCACAAAAAGAACAGTACCCTCCAGGGCAAATACAAATAAACGAACGGTTATTTATGTCGCTTGGCCAGTTCTTTTTCCAAGTCCGCCAGCGAAAGACCATTCGCCTCTAACAGCACCAGCAAGTGGTAGACCAAGTCCGACGCCTCATAGATCAAGTCCGGCTTATTCTGCGCCACCGCCTCGATCACCGTCTCCACCGCCTCCTCGCCCACCTTCTGTGCAATCTTGTTGATCCCCCGCTCGAACAGCTTCGTCGTGTAGGACGCCGCCGGCATCTCCCTGTGCCGCTGCTGGATAACCGATTGCAAATAGCGGATGAAACCCTCCGTCTCTGTGGGCGACTCCGTGAAGCAGCTCGCATTGCCCGTATGGCACACCGGCCCCGCAGGAATCACCCGGATCAGCAGCGTATCCGCATCGCAGTCCATCGCCACCGAACAGATATTCAGAAAATTACCGCTCGTCTCGCCCTTTGTCCAGAGCCGTTTCTTCGTCCGGCTGTAAAACGTCACGCGCCCCTCCGTGACGCTTTTTTCATAAGCCTCTCGGTTCATGTAGCCCAGCATCAGGACTTGCAGCGTCCTGTCATCCTGAACGATCGCCGGCAACAGCCCGTCGCCGTTTTTCGCGAAATCCAACTTTTCGATGTCTGGTGTCATAAATGTGTTGTTTTTAGATTCTTACAGAAATTTTTCGCTCATTCAGAGCGCGCTTCAGCACCGGAATCGGAATCTCTCCGTAGTGGAAAATCGATGCCGCCAGCGCCGCATCCGCCTGCCCCGCCGTCAGTACCTCTGCGATGTGATCCACCGTCCCCGCCCCGCCCGAAGCGATCACCGGGATCGACAGCTCCGAAGCCAGCCGTGCGAACGTCTCGCACGGATAACCGCTCTTCGTCCCGTCGTGGTTCATCGACGTGAACAGGATTTCCCCCGCCCCCCGTTCCTGCGCCTCACGCGCCCACGAAAATAGTTCGCGCTCAGAGGGTTGTCGTCCTCCGTGCGTCTTCACCACCCAACGTCCCGTCTCATCCATCCGCGCGTCGATCGCCACCACGATAAACTGCCGCCCGTACCGCCCCGCGATCTCGTCGATCAGCTCCGGTCGGCGCACCGCCGCGCTGTTCACCGTCACCTTGTCCGCCCCCGCCAGTAAGAGCGCCCCCGCATCCGCCGCCGTCGAAATCCCGCCCCCCACCGTGAACGGAATATCGATCTCACGTGCAATCCGTGCCACCAGCTCCCCGAACGTCTTCCGTCCTTCGACCGTCGCGCTGATGTCCAGATAGACCAGCTCGTCCGCCCCCTCGTCCGCATACTTGCGGCCCAGCTCCACCGGATCGCCCACATTTTGCAATCCCACAAAATTGACCCCCTTGACCGTCCGTCCGTCTTTGATGTCTAAGCAGGGAATTATCCGTTTTGCAAGCATTTTTCCAACTCTTTAAGCGTGATTCGCCCCTCGTAAATCGCCTTGCCCACGATGACGCTCCGCAGCCCCATTCCGTCCAGCCGCACCAGGTCGTCCATCGATGAAATCCCTCCGCTGACCGTCATGTCGATGTTCGGGAATTCCTCTTGCAAGGTAGCGTAGAGTTCGAAATTGGGCCCCGTGAGCATCCCGTCGCGCGAAATGTCCGTGCAGATCACCTGCCGCAAACCCCGCGCCGCAAACCGTCGAACGATCGTCTGCACATCCGTCTCCGACGACTCCAGCCACCCGTTGATCGCCACCTTTCCCGCCCGGGTATCGGCCCCGAGGATGATATGCTCCGCCCCATAGGTTGCCAGCCACTCCTCGAACCGCTCCGGCGCCGTGATTGCCACGCTGCCGCAGATCGCCCGGCGCGCTCCCGCCTCCAGCACCGCTTCCAGTGCCTCGCCGCTCTTGATTCCGCCGCCGTACTGGATGTCGAGTTTCGTTGCCGTGGCAATCTTCCGCAGCGTGTCCAGGTTCTGCGGCGCCGCCGCCTTCGCCCCGTCCAAATCCACCACATGGAGCCGCCGAATCCCGATCGCCTCGTAACTCTTGGCGATCTCCACCGGGTCAGCCCCGTAAGTCGTCCGTTGGGCATAGTCCCCCTGCGTCAGCCGCACGCACTGCCCGCCGATCATGTCGATCGCCGGTATAATCTCGATTTTCATAGTGTCAGAAAGTTAGCTAAAATCCGCCCGCCTACCGCGCCGCTTTTTTCCGGGTGGAACTGGCAGCCGTAGAAATTGTCCTTATACAAAGAGCCGCTGAACCACCCGCCGTAGTCGGTCGCCGCCGCCGTGCATTCGTTGATTTCCGCCGCATAGGAGTGCACGTAATAGACGTATTCACCCTCTTTAATATCCTTGTACAGCGGCGATTTGAGGTCGTGAATCGAATTCCATCCCACGTGCGGCACTTTGACTCCCGCATCGGCAGGAAACCGCCGTACCCGGTTCGGAAAGACGCCCAGACACTCCGTCTCTCCTTCCTCGCTGTAGGCGCACAGCAGCTGCATCCCCAGGCAAATCCCCAGCACGGGACATTTCAAATGACGGAGGAGGTCGGTCAGCCCTTTGTCCCGCAACTGCGCCATCGCCGTCGCCGCCTCGCCCACTCCCGGCAACAGCACGCGTTCTGCGTTTTGTATGGCGACCGGGTCGGAGGTCAGCAGGTAGTCCGTTCCCAACCGCTCGAATGCGTTGATGACCGACCGCAGGTTGCCCGTTCCGTAATCTATTATCGTTACCATAACTTTCGGTTTAGAGCATCCCCTTCGAACTCGACAGGCTGAAATCCAGCGGTTTGCGCTCCACTGCCATCCGTAAAGCCCGCGCGAAAGCCTTGAAAATCCCCTCCACCTTGTGGTGCTCGTTTCGCCCCCGCGCCACGATGTGCAGATTGCAGCGCGCCGCCTGCGCGAAACTGTCGAAAAAGTGCTCGAACAGCTCCGTCGGCACATCCCCGATGCGTTCCCGCTTCAGCTTCACGTCCCACCGCGTTGCGATCCGCCCCCCGAAATCCAGCAGCACCAATGCCCGGCTCTCGTCCATCGGCAGCGCGAACCCGTACCGCCCGATCCCCCGTTTGTCGCCCAACGCCAGCCGAAACGCCTCGCCCAACACCAACGCCACGTCCTCGATCGTATGATGTTCATCCACTTGCAAGTCCCCCTTGGCCGAGAGTTGCAGGGAGAAGGCCCCGTGATGCACGATCTGGTCGAGCATGTGGTCGAAAAATCCCAGTCCGGTCGATATTTGCGACGGCGAAGTATTGTCCAAGTCCAAAGTGGCCGTAATGTCCGTCTCCCGACTCCGCCGCGTCACCGTCACGCAACGTCCCCCCGAAGAGGCCGGAACCGGCCCCGCGAAAGGCTGGTCGAGGTTCTGTAACGCCTCGACCAGCGCCGCATTCTCCTCCGGCGTCCCTACCGTCAGCCGTAAACATCCCTCGCACCCGGTAATTTTCGAGCGGTCGCGCACGATGATTCCCCGTTCGATCAGCCGGTTGTAGACCTTGCGCGGCTCGTCGACCCGTACCAGCACGAAATTAGCATCCGAAGCGAACACCCGCCGGATCAGCGGCATTTTCTTCAACGCCGCGACCAGTTTTTTCCGCTCGTCGATCAGCTTCGCGATCTGCTCGCGGCGAACTGCTTCGCGATCCAATTCGCTCAAAACCAGTCGTTCGGTAATCACATTCACCGAATAGGGATACTTGATCCGCCCCATAGCCCCCACGATCTCCGGGTCGGCGAACGCGAATCCGATCCTTATACCTGCCATTCCCCACGCTTTCGAAAGCGTTTGCAGCACCACTAAGTTCGGAAATTCCGCCAGCCGCGGCAGGAACCCCTCGTGCTCCGCAAAGTCGATATAGGCCTCGTCTAGCACCACGATCCCCCCGAATCCCCGAATGATTTTCTCGACCTCCGCCGGGTCGAGCAGGTTGGCCGACGGATTGTTCGGCGAGCAGAGAAACGCCAGCTTCATCTGCGGCGTCACTTTCGACAGAAAGTCCGCCGCGTCGAGGCGAAAGTCCTGTGCGAGCGGCACTTCGACCAGCTTCACGTCGTTGGTCGCCGCGGCCACGCGGTACATGCCGTAGCTCGGTGCAATGGAGATGGCTTCGTCCTGCCGCGGCTCGCAAAAGACTCTGAATATCAGGTCGATCGCTTCGTCGCTACCGTTCCCGCCCACGAAAATCCGGTCGGCGGCTATGCCCCGCATGGCTGCGATTTTGGCCCGGATGCGCTTGTTGTGCGGGTCGGGATAGCGGTTGAAGCCGTTGTCGAAGGGGTTCTCGTTGGCGTCGAGGTAGATCCCCAACTCTCCTTCGTACTCGTCGCGGGCGGTCGAATACGGGGCTAACTGCTTGATATTCTCGCGGAAAAGCGATGTGATCTCCATATGTCTCTAAATATTAATTCGTTCGTTTGTCTGTGTCTACCCGCATGGAACTGCCGCTTTTTGTAAAAAGCGGCACCAAAAACTTTTAGTTAGCTACGCTACTCCTTAGGCTCCGCAGTCCTCAATCTTCGTGATTGCTTTTGGGTCGGGGTTGTAGCGCGCAATAAGGTTTAGCTCGCATTAGCGCGCTACAACTCCCGACCCAAAGTAGAGTCCGAGATCTGGGCCGCCGGCAGCTGGAGGATGCGTCAGCATCCTCTAAAGTTTTTCTGGTTCTCTTTGTTCACAAAGAGAACAGTACCCTCTCGGGCAAATACGGAGAAACGAACCGGTTATTTTAGGGTATCGAGTCTGACAGCGACCGCGTTTCGGTGTGCATCCAGTCCTTCGGCAGTCGCCATTTGCTCCACCGTGCCGCCGATATTCCGAAGCCCTTCGGGTGTCAGCCGTTGGAGCGTGATCTTTTTGCAAAAGCTGTCCAGATTCACCCCGCTGTACGCCGCCGCCCAGCCGCTCGTCGGCAGCGTGTGGTTCGTCCCCGAAGCATAGTCCCCCACGCTCTCCGGCGAGTAGTGTCCCAGGAAAATGCTCCCTGCATTCTCGATCTGCGCCGCAATCGCCTCCGGCTCAGCCGTTTCCACGATCAGGTGCTCAGCCGCATATAGGTTCGCCATTTCGACCATTTCCGCCACCGAAGCCACCACGAAGATACGGCTTTCCGCTAACGCCTGCGTCGCAATCTCGGCCCGGCCCAGCAGGGCCAGCTGCCGTGAGACCTCCGTTTCCACCGCCGTCGCCAAAGCAGGAGAGGTCGTCACCAGTATCCCCTGACTGTCCGGCCCGTGTTCCGCCTGCGAAAGCAAGTCCGCTGCCACGAAATCCGCCCGTGCCTTGTCGTCCGCCAGCACCATCACCTCCGACGGCCCCGCCGGCATGTCGATCGCCACCGCACTCAGCCCCAGCAACTGTTTGGCCGTCGTCACATAGCGATTCCCCGGCCCGAAAATCTTGTTGACCCGCGGCACGCTCTCCGTCCCGAACGCCATCGCCGCTACCGCCTGCGCCCCGCCGACTTTGAAAATGCGGGTCACCCCACAGAGTTGCGCCGTCCAGAGAATTTCCTGCGCTACCGTCCCGTCCCGTCGCGGCGGCGTGCAGAGCACAATCTCCTTGCAACCTGCAATCTGTGCCGGAACGGCCAGCATCAGCACGGTCGAAAAGAGCGGCGCGCTCCCGCCCGGCACGTAAAGCCCCACACTATGGATGGCCACGCTCCGCTGTTCGCAGCAGACGCCCGGCATCGTTTCGATGCGTATCGGCTCCATCCGCTGCGCGCGGTGAAAGGCGATGATATTCTCTCGTGCCTGTCGGATGGCGTTTTTCAATGCGTCGTCCAATAGTTCGTCGGCTTTTGCAATCTCGTCGTCGGTAACGGCTGGTGAGTCGATTTTCACGCCGTCGAACTGGTCGGCGAGCTCGCGCAGGGCGGCGTCTCTGTCTTTCCGGACGCGCTCGATGATATTTTCTACCCGTTTACGGATCGTCTCGTTCTCTTGTTGCAGGGGTCGCGTAAGGAGGTCTTCCCATGCTGTACGCGGCGGCTGGATATAGGTCTTCATAATAACTTATTTTTTACCTCTCGTTTGGTATTGTGTCTACCCTGCTGGAACCGTACCTTTTCTGAAGAAAAGGTACCCAAAAGACTTTTGCAGAGGTCGTCCCGTTGGGACGACCACGTGTTCTCTCCGCCTTGTTTCGTTGGGCTGGGATTTTCAGGCGCGGCGCGCGTGGGGTTCTATGCCCATTATTAGCGCGCCCGCCGAAAATCTCAGCCCAACCAATCGGGCAGACACGGCCAGAGCATCCCGCAGGGATGCGCTCTGAAGTTTTTTTGGTTCTTTTTGTTCACAAAAAGAACAGTACCCTCCAGGGCAAGTACGAATAATCAGAAACGAGCGTTATAAAATCATTTTTTCGGGCGTGAGGACCAGGATATCCTCCGCCCCGATCGCCTTGAGCTGTTCGATTTTTTCCCAGAGCACCCGTTCGTCCACCACCGCATGCAGCGAACTCCACCCCCTTTCCGCCAGCGGCAGGATCGTCGGGCTCTTGATTCCCGGCAGAATTCCCGTCGCCTCCGCCAGTCGCTCCGTCGGGATATTCATCAGGATATATTTTTTGCCCCGCGTACGCTCCACCGCCTCGATGCGGAACAGGAGCTGGTTCAGCAGCGCCTGCTTTTCCGGCTCCAGCCTCGGCGTGGCGATCAGCACCGCCTCCGAGTGCATCGCCGTTTCGACCTCCTTCAGGCCGTTCGAAATCAGCGTTCCCCCGCTGCTGACGATATCGAAAATCGCCTCTGCCATCCCCACCGCCGGAGCGATTTCGACCGACCCCGCAATCTCCTCGATTTCCGCCTCGATGTTTTTCTTCTCCAGAAACTTGCGCAAGATGACCGGATAAGAAGTCGCGATCCGTTTCCCGTTGAAATACCCGATCCCCTCGTACTCCTCCCCCTTCGGGATCGCCAGCGAGAGGCGACACCTGCCGAAGCCGAGTTTGTGCACCACCGTCGCCCCGCACCGCCGCTCCTCGTACTCGTTGAGTCCCACGATGCCGAGGTCGGCCACCCCCCGTTCGACCGCATGCGGAATGTCGTCGTCCCGCAGGTAGAGCGCCTCGATCGGAAACAGCTCCGCGCGAGCCAGCAGTCGGCGTTTGCCCCGTTCGATGTCGATGCCGACCTCGGCGAGCAGTTCGAGGCTCTCTTCGTTGAGCCGCCCCTTGGATTGGAGAGCGATACGTATCATGATCAGTTGTGTTTTGTGTGAAAAAAAGAGAAGCCTGCCTTTCCGTGTCGGAGAAGCAGGCTTCGGTTTTGCGTTCTATGAAATATGTGAGTTACATATCGATTCCGGCAAAAAGCGACTTCCCCTCATCGGCAAAGCAATGATGGCAGTGGTGTCCGTGGTGGATATGTGCGTTCAGAATCATATTCGTTGTCCGGATAGACAGAGGCAAATGTAGGGAATCTTTCCGGATTTCCAAATTTTCGGTCGGTGAATTTCCGGAAAACGTTTCGGAAGACGGGAACCGAAAAAGGGCTATCTTTGGGAAATTCATTTTCAGTCCCCCCCAGCGCCGTGTCCCACCCGACCTCTTTTCGTACCCCTCTTCTTCTGCCCCGATATCCCTTTCGGATCGGCCCCGCCGACCGCGGTCTGGCCCTCGGCTCCTGTTTTGTCGACCACATCGGGCAGTGGCTCGCCGCGGGCAAACTGCCCCTGTGCGTCAATCCCTTCGGCGCCTTCTATAATCCCGCCAGCATAGTGCAGACCTTGGAGCGGCTCGTCTCCGACCGGCCGTTCCGTGCAGCCGATCTGGTCGAACACAACGGCCTGTGGCATAGCTTTACGCACCACGGCGACTTCTCGGGGCCCGATGCGGCGGAGGTAGTGCGCCGCATCGAAGCAGCGCGTGCGGAAGGCGTCCGGGCCTTGCGAGAGGCCCGCTACCTGATGCTCACCTTCGGAACCGCGTGGGTCTACGAGCGCGAGGGGCAGGTCGTCGCCAACTGCCACAAACTGCCCGCGCGGAGCTTCGTCCGGCGGCGGCTGACGGTGGACGAGATCGTCGAACCGCTGGCCCACCGGCTGGAACGCTGGCCCGACAAACAGACGATTCTGACCGTCAGCCCCGTGATCCATCGCGGAGACGGACTCGTCGAAAATCAGCTGAGCAAATCGACCCTGATTCTCGCCGCCCACCGGCTCGCCGAACGGTTCGCCGGGCGCGTGCACTATTTTCCCGCTTACGAGATCGTCGTCGGCGAACTGCGCGACTACCGGTTTTATGCCGACGATATGTGCCATCCCTCGTCCCTCGCCATCGAATATATTCGTACCCGGTTTTCCGAATCGCTCCTCTCGGCCGAAGCGGCGGAGCTGGTGTCGGCGGCCGGCGAACTCCGGAGCGCGATGAACCACCGCCCGTTGCATCCCGAGGGGGCGGAATACGCCGTCTTCCGGCAGTCGATGCGTCGTCGGGCCGAGGCGGCGCAAGTGCGTTACCCGACGGCCGATTTTTCGGAAGAGCTGCAATTTTTTGCGTAAATTTGTCGTTCAATTCATTCAGAATGAAAAAGTTTCTCACTCTCCTCATAGGGGTCGGCAGCGTGCTGTCGTCCGTTTCCGTTGCGCACGGCCACTCGGCCATCAGTCGCCAGCCGCCGAAACTCGTTGTCCAGATCGTCGTCAGCCAGATGCGCTACGACTACCTGCTCCGCTTCGCCGACAACTTCGGCGAGCGGGGCTTCCATGCGTTGGTGCGCGAGGGATCGCTCTGCAAACGAGCCTCTTACGACTATGCCCTGACCCGCACCGGTTCGGGGCTCGCCACGCTGACCACGGGGGCCAACCCGTCGATGCACGGCGTGGTGGGCGAGCGGTGGTTCAACTACACGACCGGCGAGGCGATCGACCTGGCGGCGGACAAGAAGGCTTTTACCGTGGGGAGCGACGAGTACGACGGTCAGTTTTCGCCCCGGGGACTGATTGCCGGCACGGTGGGCGACCAGCTCAAGACCGTCTATCGGGACTCCAAAGTGGTGAGTATTGCGTTCGACCCGGTTTCGGCCGTGGTGGCGGGCGGCCACTCGGCCGATGCGGTCTACTGGCTGAACGGCAAGAACGGCAAGTGGGTGACGAGCGACTATTACGTCTCGGCCCTGCCCCGGTGGGTCGAAAAGTTCAACGAAGAGGGGGCCGTGGTGGGCTATTCGGCCCAGAAATGGGAGATCTCCCGTCCGTTGAAAGCCTATCACAACGATGTCTATACCGACATTTCGATCGACACGAGCTGGAAACTCAGTTTCGACTTCCTGACCCGCAAGAAATACGACTACGACCGGTTGCGCTCCTCTCCGGCGGCCAATACGCTGGTTCGGGACTTTGCCGTGCAGTCGATCATCTACGAGGGGTTGGGGAACGACGACGCACCGGACGTGTTGAACCTCGTTTTCGACGCCTCGCGGTACATCGGCGAGAAGTACGGGACGGGGTCGATCGAGCTGGAGGACAGCTACTACCGGCTGGATGCCGATTTGGCTTCGTTGCTGGAGTTTCTGGACACGCAGGTGGGGCGCGACCGGCTGTTGGTGGTGCTGACTTCGGACCACGGCGCCTCGGATCCGATTCGGGCCGACAGTCGCGTGCCGGCCGGGCTGTTCGACAACGGCCAGTTCGCGGCGATCATATCGGGATTCCTGGTGGCCCAGCTCGGGCCGGGCGACTGGCTGCTGAAGTTCGAGAATCGGCAGATCTATCTGAACCGCGGGCTGATTTATCAGAAAGGGCACAATCTGGAGGACTTGCAGAACCGGGTGGCTAACTTCGCGATCCAGTTCAGCGGCGTCTCTCAGGCGGTGACGGCCACCGCGTTGCAGAACGGCCATTTTACGGGCGGTGTGCTGGAGCGGATGCAGAACAGCTTTTTCCCGCGCAACTCGGGGGATGTGACGATCAACCTGATGCCGGGCTGGATCGAATACACCGAGGGTCGGTTGTCGGATTCCGGTTCGCCGTACAACTACGACACGCACGTGCCGTTGATCTGGTACGGGAGCAGCGTCGGGAATGTGGATGTGGAGCGTCAGGTAAACCTGACCGACGTGGCTCCGACCCTGGCGGATATTTTGGGGATCGCTCCGCCTGCGGCCTCGATGGGGACGACGATTCCGGAGATTTTCGTGTCGCGAGCGGTGGAGGAATAGAGTGCGTGTGTAGGAAAGAATGGGGCGAAAATTTGGGTCAACACAGCCCCTTGCCCACCGCGGACACGCGGGGCCTGCCCGGCCGACGCGTTCGCGGCATGGCGGGCAGGCCGTTACTATTCCTTCTTAGCCTAACCGCGCGCGACTGCTGGAGAAGGAAATCATTCAAACGCATGATTTGTGTTTGAATAAGATTTCCGCCAGCGCGCGGAGCAGGGAGTTGGGCCGTGGCTGCCCACTCCGAGTGCCGGGAGGCACCGCCCGCCCGGCGTAAGGGCAGTACCCTCCTGTAGCCAAAGACGCGCGCCCCGCCTAAAGAGGGAAATCGTCAAAATGCACTTGTGCGTTTTGACAAGATTTCCCCAAGGCGCGCGAAAAATCCGTCGCCCGCCCGCCTAAGAGGGCATATTCTGCCGGTTGGCACTCGGCCAATCCGGCAAGAATTGCCGCGGGCGACGGCAAGCGTGGCGGAGTGACAGCGGAGCCGCAGTGAGGCGGACACGGGGCGGAGAACTGGGGCGTGCTTTGGGCTGTGCTTGTGCGACCTTTAGGTCGCCGTCCTCGGCGAGGGCGACGCTTTAGCGGCGCGTGGAGGGGCGCGCCGAGGACGAATTTCGCAGAACGGTGAATGGGCTGTGCTCTTGCGACCTCAAGGGTCGCCGGGCCTGCGCGCTGGGCCTTCGGCCCACCTCCGGAGCGCGCGGCCCAAACTCGACGGAATTGGGGTGGAGAACTGGGCCGAGCCTCTGCGGCTCGCAGAGCCGCGCAGGCCGGACGCCTCCCCTCGGGAGGCCCGCAACACGCCGCTCCGCGCCAAGAGTTGCTGTTCCTCCCGGGCGTCCTACCCGCCAAGGTCAAACAAAAGTAGGGTAGAGGCTGGCGGTGATTTGGGCCGAGGCGGCCAGTATTCGCGTGCCGAGCGGCACCGTTTATTCCGAGAGGCAACGCAACTGAAAACTGTAGCCGCGGCTGTTCGCGGTACAGGGATCGAGCCAGGCCATGCTGAAACTTAAATGCATGCCGTCGGTGTCGCTGACGGTCGATGCCCAACTGTAGCCGTTGCCGGAGACACTGGCCGGTGTCCCCATGTCTCGACGGCGGTAGCCCGGGGCGGGAGCTCCCCGGAGACCGATGACCGGAAAAAGATAACCATTCAGAATAAAAAAGAGATGTATATAGCAATTGCCGGAAATATCGGGAGCGGGAAGACCTACCTGACCGAGCTGTTGAGCGCCCGGCTCGGCTGGGAAGCCCAATACGAAGAGACCGAGAATCCGTATATCGGCGATTTTTACGACGATATGAAACGGTGGGCCTTCAACCTGCAAGTCTATTTTCTCGGGAAACGGCAGCGGCAGATCGACGCCATCGCCTCCCGCGAAATCGAATGCCGGGCCGAAGGCACAGGCGTGCAATCCGTGGTCGTAGACCGCACGATCTACGAAGACGCGCAGGTCTTTGCCACCAACCTCCATCGTGTCGGCGTCCTTTCGTCGCGCGACTACACCACCTACATGCAGCTCTATCGCTTTACCGAGGCCAACCTGTTGCGGCCCCGGCTGCTTGTTTACCTGCGCGCCTCCGTGCCCACGCTCGTCAGCCAGATTCAGCGGCGCGGACGCGTCTACGAAGCCTCGATCGACGCCGCATACCTCGAAGGGCTCAACCGGTTGTACGAAGAGTGGATCGTCACCTACGACGGGCCGAAATTGATCGTCGACGTCGACCGCGAGGATTTCGTCACCGACCCTTCGGCCCGCGAAGCGATTCTCGAACGCATTGCCAAACAGATCGATGGAAGCTGCTGAAGCATCTAAGATACGCTTGCCCGCAGCCTTCGCGGCCCGGGTCGAGGCGGAAGTGCCGGGACTCGCCGAGGCATTGGAAGAGACCCCTCCTGTCAGCATACGATTCAATCCGTTCAAACGCCTGGCGGATTTTCCGGCGGATCCTTCGGGTGTGGGCGAGCCGGTGGCGTGGGCCTTGCCGGGCGAGGCTTGTTACCTGACCGACCGGCCTGTTTTTACGGCCGATCCGGTGTTCCACGGCGGAGCTTATTATGTGCAGGAGGCCGGGTCGATGTTTGTCGGATGGCTCTTGCGGCGGATTCTCCGGACGACGGGAATCGTGACTCCTAAAGTATTGGATTTGTGTGCCGCTCCGGGCGGGAAGGTCACCCATATCGCTTCGGTGGTCGGTTCGGAGGGAGTTGTCGTGGCCAATGAGACGATTCGGTCGCGGGCTCGGATATTGGCCGAGAACGTGCAGAAATGGGGGTCGGGGAATGTGGCCGTCACTTCGAACGACCCGGCGGATTTCGGCGCGAGGCTGGCAGGAGATTTCGACGTGATTGTCGCCGACGTCCCCTGTTCCGGCGAAGGGATGTTCCGCAAGGATCCCGCCTCACGCGAGGCGTGGTCACCCGAGAACGTGCAGCTGTGCGCCGCGCGGCAGCGGCGGATCGTGAGCGACGTTTGGGCCGCGTTGCGGCCGGGAGGGGTGCTGATCTACAGCACCTGTACCTTCAATGCAGCTGAAAACGAGGAGAATGTCCGGTGGGTGGCGGAGGAGTTGGGCGGCGAAGTGCTCGATTTCGACGGGGTGCCGGAGGAGATCGTGACGACGGGTGCCGGGTGGCACTTTTATCCCCATCGGGTGCGGAGCGAGGGCTTTTTCGCGGCTGCGATTCGGAAAACGGGGGATTTCGATGCGAAAGGGCGTACTCTCGGGAAAACGAAAAAGAATACGGAGTTGGCGTCGCTGGTCAAGTCGGAACTGAGCGAGGCGCGGCGGTGGATCGGCGACGATGAGTGGCTTTTCGGTCGGGTCGGCGAGGGGACGGTCTACGGCTTTTCGCCGGAGATGTACCGGATGGTCGAAACGTTGCGTGCTGCGCGGTTCGGCCTGCTTTATTCCGGCGTGGAGCTGGGCGAGCTGATTCGCGGGAGCTTGAAACCGGCCCATGCGCTGGCCTTGTATGCCGGTCTGAACCGGCAGGCGACGGCTGTGGCCGAGCTGGACGACGATGCCGCCCGGGAGTACTTGCGCAAAGGGACGGATACGGCCGCATTGCCCGTCGAACGGTTCGCCGAAGGGCTGAATCTGGTCGTATGCCGCGGCGTTGCGCTCGGCTGGGCCAAGCGGATCGGACGACGCTACAACAATCTCTATCCGGCCGCCTGGCGCGTGCTTCGGTACTGAGCCGTTACGCATCGAGCCCGGGTATCGTACGATACCCGGGCTCGTTACTTCTCAGAAGGTCTCCGCAGAGGAGTCCCGTTACCGATCGAATCCGAACAGATCCACTTCGACAAAATACGATGCCACTCCATCATTCGCTTTCGGCCCGCTGAACGAGGAGATGAATCGTTCGAGGTCGAGGTTCAGCGTCATCCCTCCGCCGCCCTCCTGCGGCACCTCCAGCAATTGCCAGTAATGAGTGATGGCCGGATTTCCCGGACAGAAATTGGCCCGGTCATAATAGCAAGTCCCCGCCTGTGCATAGTTTTTGCCGCATTTCACGAAAATCGTACCCGGGTAAGCCGCCTTTTTCCCATTCACCGTTACGGTGTAGGTGTTGGAGTCGAACTCGGCCGCATTGCGCACCTGGTAACCGGTTCGATCCGGGAATCTTCCCTGATCATGTCCGTATCCCGTGATGGTGACTTTCATTTCGATTGTTTTTACCCCCTCCGGTACGGTAAAATTACGCAGCCCCATATGGGCATCGTTCTCGATATCGTCATCGCCCGAGAAGCCGTAACCCCAACGCCGGTATCCCGTATTGTCGTTCACATGGCTGTCGTACACCTTGGCTGCCCATACCGGATTCCGTTCCGGCTCGCCTTCGTACAAGTCGAATGTAAGGGTTGCCGTGTGCCGTCGCCCGGTCGATGAGGGCCCGCCCCAGTCGCCGTCGAAGTAGATTCGGAATTCGGTTGTTCCCGTCAACATCGGCAAATAGTCGGTGACATCGAAATAGAAATATTTTTCCCATCCGGCATCAAAACTTCCTCCGTACGGCGTGATGGCGCGTACCAATTCGAACCACTCTCCGTTGCGTTTGTCCTTGACGAAAAGCATGGTCGTATAATCATATTCGTGCGGTCCGGCATTCATTCCGCCCATCCGGTACGAGAGGATGGCCCGTCGATAGGTCGGCCCGCCCGCAGCCGGGAAGTCGAGTGTGAACCGGTGGTCGTTATTGATGCCCCATCCATAAAAATAGAGAGGAATCACGCTGCTCGTCACGGTCGTTTTGTCGCCGGTAGCTTTGGAGATCAGTTCGTCCGGATATTTTTCGTAGTACGGAGTCCGTTCGAGCAATACCGCGCCCTGATTGACCGTTGCAGCCTGTACGACCGTCACCGTACGTGTAATCGGTTCCCGACCGTTCGGAGTGCCGGTTACGGTAATGACAGCCGACCGTTCCGTTTCGCTGCGGTTATAGTCCGCCTTGACCGTAAGGGTGTTATTTGCCCCTTTGGCTGCAGTACACCAGGCTTTTCCTTCTTCAATGGCGAAGTCCCAGGTCGGCAGATTCGTTTCAATGGTCAGCGTGCCCGTTCCCTCGCTCGCCTCCATCGGGAGCGTTTCGGTCGGAGTAATCGTCAGGTAGCTTTCGCCTGTTTCTTTGTTGTTTTTACAACTCCCGAAAAGGAGGAGTACGGCGGCGATGCCGATCGTGCCGGTGATTCTTGTATTCATAAAGAGAAAGATTTGGAACTTAGACTGGTTTGAAATCCGTTATCGTCTTCCCGGGCGAAGACCAGTGCCGTCCGGCTGACGTTGTAGATCCGCATGTAATGGCGTGTCACCCCGTCCCCGTCCATCCGTGAATCGGTGAAGTATTCCGCGCTTTCCGAACCGGAGCGCACCCGTCCCTGACCGCCGAAAACCGCCTCGTCGCTGCTCAGCACCACCCGCCATTTCCCCGCCTGCGGCGCCGGCAGCTCGTAGTCCGGAATGCTCGCCGTCGGATGCCAGTTGAAGACGAACAGCAGCCCCGCCTGTTCGTAAATCAACGTCTTATTCGCCTCGTCCACCTTCAGCTGATAGCCGTATCCCGCGCTGAGTATCCGGTATTTCCGCAGCAGCGCCACCATCGCCCCCTCGAACCGTGCGAGGTCGATGTAGCGCAGGTAGTCCGCCTCGGCCAGCGACCACTGCCGCCGCGCATGCGCATAGCTCCACCCGTTCCCCTCCCGCGGAAAGTCGATCCACTCCGGATGTCCGAATTCGTTCCCCATGAAGGTCAGGTAAGCCTCGCCTCCCAGCGTCGAGGTAACGAGCCGGATCATCTTGTGCAGCGCGATGCCCCGGTCGATAATGAGATTCTGCGACTCGCGGTTCATGGCGAAATACATCTCCTTGTCCATCAAGCGGAACGCGATCGTCTTATCCCCTACCAGCGCCTGGTCGTGCGATTCGCAGTAAGCCACCGTCCGCACCCCCGGCAGCCGGTTGCAGAGCACGCTCCACATCCGGTGCAAGTCCCACTCCTCGTCCGGCACATCCTTCAGGTATTCGATCCAGAAGTCCGGAATCGCCATCCCCAACCGGTAGTCGAACCCCATCCCTCCGTCTCGTACCGGGAAAGTCACCCCCGGCATCCCGCTCACATCCTCTGCGATCGTCACCGCTCCCGGTCGCAATTCGTGTATCAGCTCATTGGCCAGCGTCAGGTAGAGGATCGCATCCCGATTGGCTCCTCCGCCGAAATAGGCCTCCAGCCCCCAATCCGGCGCATTCACCCCGTGGTGGTGATACAGCATCGAGGTCACGCCGTCGAACCGAAAGCCGTCGAAATGGAACTCGTCGAGCCAGTATTTGACGTTTGAGAGCAGAAAGTGTTGCACTTCGTACTTCCCGTAGTCGAAGAGCATGGAGTCCCACTGCGGATGTTCCCCCGCCTCGCCCGGCAGCGAGTAGAGGCCGTCTGTTCCGTCCAGCCGGTTGATCCCTTCGTTGAGGTTTTTGACATAGTGCGAGTGGACGAGGTCCATAATCACCCCCAATCCCAGTTCGTGAGCCCGTTTTACCAGCTGTTTCAAATCTTCCGGCGTGCCGAACCGCGAGCTCGGCGCAAAGAAGTTGCTGACGTGGTATCCGAAACTTCCGTAGTACGGGTGTTCGGCAATGGCCATCAGCTGTATCGCGTTGTATCCCAGTTCCTTGATCCGAGGTAAGATGAGTTCGGTGAACTCTTTGTAGGTTCCCACCCCTTCCCGCTCTTGCGCCATCCCCACATGCGCTTCGTAGATCAATAGTCCCCCCTCCGCCGCCGCCCGTGCGGTGAGGTCGTACCGGTCTTCGTCCCAAGCGAAAGGCCTCTGCGGCTCCCACACCTGTCCGCAATAGTCTTTCGACTGTTCGTTCTGCACCACGCGCCGGATGTATGCCGGAATTCGATCCATCCACGAGCCGTCTCCGCCATGGACGTACATTTTCACCAGACTACCATGCTTCAGCCTTCCGCCGGTCGCCTCGTCCGGCAGGAAGAGTTCCCACACGCCGTTCGAATCGGGCACCCGTTCAGCCGGATACTGCGTCCGTTCCCAGTCGTTGAAGTCTCCGAACAGAAAGACTTCCCGCGCTCCGGGCAGCCATTCGCGAAACCACCATCCGTGTCGTTCCGGGTCGTAGTGGATGCCGAAGTAGAGGTGGGCGTTGGCGTAATCGGCGAGCGATCCGCTCCAGTGTCGAATTTCGTCGGCGCGGCGGGCGAATCGGTCGTATCGGGCTTCGATTTCCGGAGCTGCGGGTCTGAGCCAGTCGTCCTGTGCGACGAGCGGCAAGGTGTGTGGCTGAGATGACATGGCGAGAGGATGTTAGGGGTTGGATAACTCTTTGACAAATATAACTTTTTCCGGGGATAAAACGTCGGGTTGAGGAGGTAAATTTGTGCGGTGGCAGCGTTTATTCCGAGAGGCAGCGCAACTGAAGACCGTGGGCGCGGCCGTTTGCGAAATTGGGGGTAAGGGTTTGCATGGTAAAATCCAAAAATACACCGTTAGTTTCACTGGTAGAGGATGCCCAACTGTACCCGTGGTGACCGATATTTCTTGCGACACCTTCATAGTTTGCCCGCCCGAAGTCGCGGTAGCCCGGGGCGGTGCCCATAAGGCGTCTTCTTGGCTGCTTTTACCCTACTTGTGTTTGACGTTGGCGGCCGAAGCCTGCGGTGCCCACAGCAACGTGAGTTGCGGGCCTCCGCGGTCGGAGGCTTCGGCCCGCGCGACCCTAAAGGGTCGCAAGAGCACAGCCCCAATTCTCCGCCCCGTATCGGCCTCACTGCGGCTCCGCTACCGCTCCGCCGCTTTTTCGCGCGCCTTGCGCGATTCATTCTATTTCGGCAGTAAGCCGAAATAGTTGAATCGCTTCTTTAGGCGTGGCGCGCGTCTGTCCTACGGGAGGGTACTGCCCTTACGACGGACGGGCGCACCCTTCGGGTGTTTTAATGGCCGTCTCTACCCCCGCTCTTTGTCCGCGAAACGTGCAAAAGTGTTGTTTCGCTATGGTTGTCACCGCTTTGTGCGTCAGCTGATCTGGCTCAAGTCCACCTCGATTTTCTTCTTTCGGTTCAGCCGTGCGATCGCAGCCGCCAAAAGTACGTTCGCCGGATCCTGCAAATTCGGATCCGTCGCCAGCACCCTTTCCGCCACCCCTCGGGCATATTCCAGAATGTCGCCGTCCTTGGCCAGGTTCGAAACCTTGATCTCGATCCCCTGCCCGCTCTGCGCCGTGCCGTCAATGTCGCCCGCCCCCCGGAGCTGCAAGTCCAGCTCCGACAGCCGGAAACCGTCCGTCGTCGAGACCATCGCCTCCATCCGGTGCCGCGCCTCCGTCGAGAGCTTGTCCCCCGTCATCAGGATACAGTACGACTGCTCGCCGCCCCGGCCCACCCGGCCCCGCAGCTGGTGGAGCTGCGACAGTCCGAACCGCTCCGCACTCTCGATCACCATGACCGTCGCGTTCGGCACATCCACCCCCACCTCGATCACCGTCGTCGAGATCAGAATCTGCGCCTTTCCCTGCTTGAACTGCTCCATCCCGTAATCCTTGAGCCGCGCCGGCATCTTGCCATGCACCACCACGCTCGTGTACTTCGGCGGCGGGAACTCCCGCGCGATCACCTCCGCCCCCGCCTCCAGATTCGCCACATCCAGCGTCTCCGACTCCTGAATCAGCGGGTAGACGATATAGACCTGCCGTCCTCGGGCGATCTGCTCGCGCAGGAAGCCGAACAGCCTCAACCGGTGCGACTCCCGCGCATGAGAAGTATGTATCGGTTTCCGCCCCGGCGGCAGCTCGTCGATCACCGAGACGTCCAGATCGCCGTAGAGCGTCATCGCCAGCGTCCGCGGAATCGGTGTCGCCGTCATCACCAGCACGTGCGGCGGCAAATCCTGACTTTTCATGCGCAACTTGGCCCGCTGCATCACCCCGAACCGGTGCTGTTCGTCGATCACCGCGAATCCCAGCCGCGCAAACTGAACCCCCTCCTCGATCAGCGCGTGGGTGCCGATCAGCAGGTCGATCTCGCCCGACATCAGCCCCTCCGCAATCTCCGCCCGTTTTCTCCGCCCCGTGCTCCCCGTCAGCAATTCGACCCGCAGCCCCGTCCGTTCCACCAGCGACATCACCGACCGGTAGTGCTGGTTGGCCAATATCTCCGTCGGCGCCATCAGCGCGCTCTGGAATCCGTTGTCCGCCGCGATCAGGATGCACAGCAGCGCGACGATCGTCTTGCCGCTCCCCACGTCGCCCTGCATCAGGCGGTTCATCTGGTGGCCGCTCACCATGTCGCCCCGAATCTCCCGGACGACCCGTTGCTGGGCGCCCGTCAGTTCGAAAGGCAGCTGTTCGCGGTAAAACATATTGAAATAGCCCCCGATTTTCGGCATCTTGAATCCCTGCACCTTCTCCATCCGCACCTGCCGCTGGCCCAACAGCTGGAGCTGGATGACGAACAGCTCCTCGAACTTGAGCCGTCGCATCGCCGCCTGCAACGCTTCGGCCGACGACGGGAAGTGAATGTCGTGCAGCGCCTGGGCCCGTCCCACCAACCGCTCCTGTCGCAACAGATATTCCGGCAGCGTCTCCGGAATGTAATTCTTGACCGCCCCCCAGAGCGTTTTCACGGCATTGAAAATGGCTTTCGTCCCCAGCCCGATCGAGGTGAGCCGCTCGGTGGTGCTGTAGATGCCCTGCATGCCGACCGGCTCCTGTCCTTCGATCACGATCGGCGGTTCGAACTCCGGATGGGCCATGTTCGGCCAGCCGTTGAACATCGTGGGGCGTCCGAAAAAGATGTATTCACGGCCCACTTCGAGCTTCTTCATCACGAATCGCGCGCCGCGGAACCAGACGACGTCCATCTCGCCCGTATCGTCGGTCACCACCAGCGCCAGCCGCGCCTTGTGGCCCGTCCCGATGATCCCTTTGTCGCGTACCCGAGCCCTCACCTGAATGTATTGTGTGGAGAGCTCCTCCCGGATTTCGTTGATTTTGTAGATTTTCGACCGATCCACATATCGGAACGGGATGTGCATCAGCAGGTCGCCGAACGTTTCGACGCCGATTTCGGCGGCGAGCAGTTCGGCGCGTTTCTGCCCGATTCCGGGCAGGTACTGGATCGGTCTGTCTAGGATGCTGTCCATGGTCTTTCCGTACACAAATATACTCTTTTTTCGGTCGCGCGCCGGGAGCCGGTTGCGAGGCCGAGGAAAAAGTACGGCACGGGGGTTGCACTGCCTGAAAAACGATTATATTTGTCTCTGTTATGAAACGATTTCCGATTTTTATGTCGCTTGTCGCGGTGCTGTGCGCAGTGGGCGGGGGACGAGTCCGGGGGCAGTCGTCGGCGCGGCCGTTGGCTTTCCGGGCGGGCGAAGAGCTGACCTACACGGCGGGTTATGCTTCGACGATGCTGACGACCGACGTGGCGACGGTGACTTTCCGGCTTTCCGAGGGGCGTATGGAGGGTGGTCCGGCTTATCGGATTTGGGCGCAGGGGGTGACCAAACCGTTTTTCTCGGTCTTTTTCCGGGTGAACGATGTCTATGAAACGTGGCTCGATACGGCGACGCTGCGACCGTTGTATGCCACGTCGGATATTCAGGAGGGGAATTATCGGTATCGCAGCCGGCAGTGGTTCGATTGGACGAAGGGCGAGGTGAGGACGTATGGAAAAAACCAGAAAAAGGGCTATGAGCGAGGACGGACGATGTCGATCGGGGAGTCGGACTTCGATCCGGTCGCTCATTTTTTCAATCTGCGAAACCTGCCGTCGATCGGTACGATGCGGAAGGGGGAGGCGGGATTCCTGAACTTAGTGATGATCGACACGATCCGCAGGATTCGGTACGTGTATCAGGGACGGGAGATTATCAATGCTCCGGCGACGGGGCGGGTGCGGTGTTTGAAGTTTTCGTGCCAGCTGGCGACGGGCGATGCGCAATCGTTCAAGGATGGGAGCGAGTTTTTGATTTGGATTTCGGACGACGCGAACCGGATCCCGATCTATATGGAGACTCCGATCCGAGTGGGGCGTGTCCAAGCGACGCTGACGGGTTGGAAAAATTTGGCCCATCCGTTTTCGTCGCAGCTTGTGGACGGGGGTAAGAGGAAATGACAGTTTATTGTCCAAGTGCGCGGACAGAGATTTGGGCTCCCGGCAGCTTGAGGATGCGCAAGCATCCGTCGAAAGTCTTTTTGGTTCTTTTTCTTCAGAAAAAGAACAGTACCAGCCGGGGCAGTGTCCAGATCGCGCGCCACGCCTAAAGAAGCGATTCAACTATTTTGGCGGTAGCCGAAATAGAGTGAATCGCGCAGGCGCGCGAACAAAGAATGGGGCGAGGATTTGGGCTGAGGCTGCCGCAGCGATGCGTAAGCATCGCCCGTCCACGGGACGTGGGGCCTGCCCGGCCCGAGGGCAGTCTCCTCCCGTAGCCAAAGACGCGCGCCCCGCCTAAAGGAGCGTGCGAAAATCCCGTCGCCCGCCCGCCTAAGAGGGCATATTCTGCCGGTTGGCACTCGGCCAATCCGGCAAGAATTGCCGCGGGCGACGGCAAGCGTGGCGGAGCGAAAGCGGAGCCGCAGTGAGGCGGACACGGAGCGGAGAACTGGGCGAACTTTAGGTCGTGTTTGTTCTTCGGGCGCGAAAACCGTAATCGGTTTTCGCGCCGCGCTGGGCCGAGCATGGGGCTGTGGGTTGGGCCGAGCTGTTGTCCGTGCTTTTGCGGTTCGTAGAACCGCCGGGCCTGCGCGCTGGGCCGTTCGGCCCACCCCCGGAGCGCGCAGCCCGAATCCCAAAGAATTGGGGCGGATTGAAGAAAGCTTTGGGGCGGAGAGCGAATAGCGCGATTCTGAAGGGAACCGCCGTTCTCGGGCGCAGCGACGCATTAGCGGCGCGTGGGAGGCGCGCCGAGGACGAATGCCACAGAATGGGGCTGTGAATAGGTTTTTGCTCTTGCGACCCTTTGGGTCGCCGGCCTTGTCGCCCAGGCGCGTAGCGCCTCGGGGGGATGGGCGACAGGCTGAACCCGACAGAAAAAGGCGTTGCTCTTGCGGCTTTTTGAGCCGCGCAGTCCATCGCTGGCGGCGAACAGCAAACAAGGTGCGCCGAAGACACACATGAAAGAGCGGGGTGAACTTTGAGTGGTGGGTTGGGCTGAGTTCTTGCGGCTCTACGAGCCGCGCGAGCCGGACGCCTCCCCGCGGGCGGCCCGCAACACGCCGCTTGCGCGTCGAGAGTTGTCGTTCCTCCCGGGCGTCCCACCAAGGTTACACAAAAGTATAATAATACTAGAAGCACCGGTTCTTGGGGTAGGGTAGAGGCTGGCGGTTGTTAAGGTAGCTCCAGCTCCTTGCCCACCGCGGGTACGCACCCCGTTTATTCCGAGAGGCAACGCAACTGAAGAGCGTTACCGCGACTGCTCGGACCATTGGTTTCGAGACGCTCCATGCTGAAACCGAACAATGTCCCCTTGATGTCGCTGACAGCCGACGACCATTGGTACCCATGGTTGCCCGAGTAGCCCAACACCCCCGGCGCATTGTAGCGGAAGCCCGGGGCGGAGCCGAGCCGAACCGCCCTCCGACCGATGAACCAGATGAAAACCAGCATATAACGAGCGAGAAAATATCGCCATGTCATTGATCAATTCGATACTCACCACCCTCTATTCCAAACGGCTCAAAGCCATCGAGCACTTCCGGCGCTTCCCGTGGGAAGTCCAGGCCGAACAATTCCGGCTCCTGATGAGCTACGGCGCACAGACCGACTACTTCCGACACTACGACATGCACGCTTACGACTCCGTCGAGACCTACCAGCGGCGGATACCGGTCGTGAACTACGACGACATTCAGACCGAAATCGAACGCATGCGCCGCGGCGAAGAGAACATCCTCTGGCCCGGCAAAGTCGGCTGGTTCGCCAAATCCTCCGGCACCACCGGCGACCGGAGCAAATACATTCCCGTCACCGATGAGATCTTGCACCAGTGTCACTTCCAGGGCGGGCGGGATACCATGGCCCTTTTCGCCTACTACCACCCCCGGAGCAAAGCCTTCAGCGGCAAGACCCTCACCCTCGGCGGCAGCCACCGGCTCGACCCCCTCGGCGGAGGCGTCCAGAGCGGCGACCTCTCCGCCATCCTGATCCACAACGCCCCGGGGTGGGTCAATCGCCTGCGCGAACCCTCGACCCACATCGCCCTGATTCCCGACTTCGAACGCAAAGTGGACGCCATCTGCTGGCGATGCTCCAAACAACGCGTGACCGCTTTCGTCGGCGTGCCTTCGTGGAACCTCGTGCTCATGAACCGCATGCTCGAATACACCGGCACCGACAATCTGCTCGAAGTGTGGCCCGACCTCTCCCTCTTTATCCACGGCGGCGTCAGCTTCGCACCCTATCGCGAACAATATCGGCGGCTGATTCCTTCGTCGCAGATGAAATACATGGAGACCTACAACGCCTCCGAAGGCTTCTTCGCCCTACAGGACAACCTTTCCACCTCCGACATGCTCCTGATGCTCGACTACGGCGTCTTCTACGAATTCCTGCCCGTCGGCGAGCTCGACCGGCCGGAGAAGGCCGTGACGCTGGCCGATGTCGAGATCGGCGTCAACTACGCCATGATCATCTCCACCTCGGGCGGCTTGTGGCGGTATATGATCGGCGACACCGTCGAATTCACCAGCCTCGCCCCTCATAAAATCCGGATTACCGGACGTACCAAGAGCTATATCAACGCATTCGGCGAAGAGATCGTCATCGACAACGCCGAACGTGCCGTCTCGGCCGCCTGTGCCGCGACAGGTGCCCGCGTGCTCGAATACACCGCCGCCCCGATCTTTATGGAAGGGCGGGCCAAGGGGGCACACCAGTGGTTCGTCGAATTTTCCGCTCCGCCGTCAGACGTCATGCTCTTTGCCGAGACCCTCGACCGTACTTTGCAGGAGGTCAACTCCGACTACGCCGCCAAACGGTTCAAAAACACCACCCTCATGCCGCCGCAGCTCGTCGTCGCGCGGAAAGGAGCTTTCTACCGCTGGATGGACGAACGCAAGAAACTCGGCGGCCAGAACAAAGTGCCCCGGTTGGCCAATGATCGGAAATATATGGAACAATTATTGAAGATCAACGCCTTGTAGCCTTTTTTATCCCTTTAGAAAAAGTTATTCCGTTATGACACACCGAGGATTGAGCGCCCGTGAAGTCGAAGCGAGCCGGGCCGAACACGGCGAGAACGTGCTGACCCCTCCGCCGCGGACGCCGTTGTGGAAACTGTTTTTTGGTAAATTTTCCGACCCCGTTATCCGGATTCTGCTGATCGCCGCTTTTCTGTCGTTGGGCATCTCGTTCGTCCACGGCGAATATTATGAAACCGTCGGGATATTCTGCGCCATTTTTCTGGCCACCGGCGTCTCGTTCTGGTTCGAAGTCGATGCCGCCCGCAAATTCGACCTCCTCAACCAGGTGAACGACGATACCCCGGTGCGGGTGATCCGCGACGGACAGGTGCGCGAGGTGGGGAAACGGGAGATCGTGGTCGGCGACATCATCCTGCTCGAAACCGGCGACGAGGTGCCGGCCGATGCGGAGCTGCTCGAAGCCATGGCCTTGCAGGTCGACGAATCCAACCTGACCGGCGAGCCCTCCGCCTTCAAGACCATCCATCCCGAGGAGTTCCGGCCCGATGCCACCTACCCCGGGAACCTCGTCCTGCGCGGGACGAGCGTCATCGAGGGGCACGGCGTCGCCCGGGTGGTTCGCGTGGGAGACGCTACCGAGTTCGGGCGTGTAGCCACCCAGGCGACGGTGCAGGCCGAGGAGAATACCCCTCTCAACCGTCAGCTCGAACGGCTGGCCAAACTGATCGGCGTGGTGGGCTTCGGGCTGGCCGTTTTCACCTTTGCGGCCTTGTTTCTGAAGGACGTTTTCGACGGCCACGACCGCTTTACGTGGGGGCAGCTGGGGCTGCTCGGCGCAGTGTTCGCCGGGCTGGCGGTGGCTTCGGTCAAGATGTGGCTGCCGTTGGTTTACGACGCTTTCGATCTGGCCGGCCGGCCGCGGCAGATGCCGGCGGGGATTGCGCGGCGGGGCTGGTTTTTCTGGCTGTTGTGCGGGATGTTAGTCTGTGCCGGGATTGCTTCGCTGGGGCTCTTTTTCGGAGTCGATCCGCTGTCGGCTCAGGCTTGGATCGGGCTCGACGCGGCGGGACGGATACTGAACTACTTTATGGTGGCGGTGACCCTGATTGTCGTGGCCGTGCCCGAAGGGTTGCCGATGGCGGTGACGCTGGCGCTGGCGCTGTCGATCCGGAAGATGCTGAAGTCCAATAATCTGGTGCGCAAGATGCACGCTTGCGAGACCATGGGGGCCACGACCGTGATCTGTACAGACAAGACGGGGACGCTGACTGCCAACCGGATGAGCGTCGAGGCGGCTCATTTTGATTTCGGTGTTCCGGAAAGTGTTGTGTACGAGGGGATTGCGGTCAATACGACGGCCGAGCTGAATCGCGACGATCCGAGCCGGCCGAAAGCTCTCGGGAATCCGACCGAGGGGGCGTTGCTGCTTTGGCTCGATGCGGCCGGAGAGAGCTATGCCGGGTGGCGCGAACGGGCCGAGGTTATCGCCCGGTTGCCGTTCTCGACCCGGAATAAGTATATGGCGACGCTTGTTCGCTCTGGGGCGGAGGGGATCGACGGACAAACCGTTTTGTATGTGAAGGGGGCTCCGGAGATCGTTCTGGGGCATTGTGCCGGCCTGTCGGAGGCGCAGCGGACGGAGGTGGAGGCGCAATTGGCCGAATATCAGCAGCAGGCGATGCGGACGTTGGGATTTGCTTATCGGATTTTGCCGGCGGGGGATGAGTCAGCGAAGTATGCTCATGCCGATGCCGAAGCGCTCAAGGCTTTGGTGGCCGAGGGGGGATTGACGTTTGCGGGTTATACGGCGATTATGGATCCGGTGCGGGAGGATGTGCCGGCGGCGGTGGCCGAGTGTATGGAGGCGGGGATTGCCGTCAAGATCGTGACGGGCGATACGCCGGGGACGGCTCGCGAGATCGGTCGTCGGATCGGGCTGTGGGATCCGGCGTCGGACGGCCCGCGGAACGAGATTACGGGCGTCGAGTGGGAGGCTCTCTCGGACGAAGAGGCGTTGGAACGGGCGGCGGAGATCAAGATCATGTCGCGGGCCCGGCCGATGGACAAACAGCGTCTCGTGCAGCTTTTGCAGCGTCGGGGCGAGGTGGTGGCGGTGACGGGCGACGGGACGAACGATGCGCCGGCCCTGAACTTCGCCAACGTGGGTTTGTCGATGGGGAGCGGCACGTCGGTGGCGCGCGAGGCGAGCGACATCACGCTGCTGGACGACTCGTTCGCCAGCATCGCCACGGCGGTGATGTGGGGGCGGTCGGTTTACCGGAATATCCAGCGGTTTGTCCTGTTCCAGCTGACCATCAATGTGGCGGCGTTGACGATCGTTTTTCTGGGGTCGTTGCTGGGGTTCGCCCTGCCGCTGACGGTGACCCAGATGCTGTGGGTCAACCTGATTATGGACACCTTTGCGGCGGGCGCCTTGGCGTCGTTGCCTCCGGATCGGCGCGAGATGTCGCATCGGCCGCGTCGGACGACCGATTTTATCATCACGCCTGTCATGCGCCGGTCGATCCTCTGGACGGGCTTCGGTTTCGTGGCGGTTCTGCTGGGCTTGCTGGCCTGGTTCGGACACACCGGCGGAGGGGTGACGGCGTATGAATTGTCGCTCTTTTTTACGGTATTCGTGTTGTTGCAGTTCTGGAATATGTTCAATGCGAAGGCCTATGCGAGCGGTCGTTCGGCGTTCCACGGTTTGTGGCACGACACGGGTTTCCTGCTGGTCGCGGCTTTGATCGTGATCGGCCAGGTGGTGATCGTTTCGTTCGGCGGCGAAGTGTTCCGGGTCGTTCCGTTGTCGTTGAGGGATTGGGCGATTGCGATTGGAGCGACATCGGCAGTGTTGTGGATCGGCGAGGCGCTTCGTCTCATCCGTTCGCGGCGTCGGGCGTAGGGTAGAGGCTGGTAGTTGAAATGCGTAAGCATTTCCCGTCCACGGGACGTGGGGCCCGGCCGGCCCGAGGCCAGTTTTAGGCGGGTCAAAGCTCGACCGCGCGTCGCCGCCTAAAGAGGGAAATCGTCAAAATGTGCTTGCGTGTTTTGACAAGATTTCCGCCAGCGCGCGGACAAAGAATTGGGTAGAGGCTGCCATTAAATCACCCGAAGGGTGCGCCCGCCCGGCGTAAGGGCAGTACCCTCTCGTAAGACAGACGCGCGCCCCGCCTAAAGAAGCGATTCAGCGATTTCGGCGTGAGCCGAATATAGATGAATCGCGCAAGGCGCGCGAAAACGCGGCGGAGCGACAGCGGAGCCGCAGTGAGGCTGATATGGGGCGGAGAACTGGGGCGAGCTTTGGGCCGTGCCTGCTCTTCGGGCGGGAAAACCGTAACTGGTTTTCCCGCCGCGCCGGGCCCAGCTTTTGCGACTCGAAGAGTCGCTCGGGCCGGCCGCCTGCCCACGGGCGGCCCGTAACACGCCGCTTGCGCGTCGAAAGTTGCTGTTCCTCCCGGGTACCCGGCTCACTTTAGTCGAGAGTGAATATTAAGGGTCGGAGCCAGCGTGGCCGGAAACGAGCTCTGCGACGTTGCAGGCCTACGCCGGGGGAGGCTCCGGCCCGGGCGGTTCTGCGAACCGCAGGATTCAACTCCCAATAGGGTAGAGGCTGCCATTAAAACGCCCGTTGGGCGCGTTTATTCCGAGAGGCAACGCAACTGAAAACCGTAGGTACGGTAGCCCGAGTGGCTGGCATTGAGAGACTGCGAATGGAAATTCAAAGCCAAACCGTTGATGCCGATCGTGGAAGACCAGCCGAACCCACTGTTGCCTATGACCACCGCTATCCCCGAAGTATGATAGCGGTAGCCCGGGGCGGCACCCGAAAGAGAGTCGCCTGCCACAACCCTGTCACAGCCCCGTAACAAAAAGCATCGCCCCGCCCCGACAAATCGCCCCTCGGACATACCATTTCCGCTCCCCCTTACGTTTTTAAATCCACCGGACGGTACGAACCGCCCTAAAAATCAGAAACAGTTTGCCTATGGGAGAAAATCACTCCGCAGCATAAATTATTAGCATGATGAAAAAACGATGGATGATTTTGAGCCTGACCCTCTCCGTAGCCGCAGGCTCGTTAGCCGCTTACACCGTAAGCCGGCTGACCGCGGCGCATGATGCCGCCCGTGCTACCGCCGTGACCTACGAAGGCGAGGCCGCCCGGGCACATTTCGCCTCCGCACCGGCAGAAAGTGCCACACAAGGCCTTTTGCCCGACTTCACCACCGCCGCCGAACAAGGCGTCGAAGCCGTAGTCAATATCGAAAACCGGCAGAAACTGAAAGTGCAACGTCTTTCCAGTCCTTTTGGCGGCGGCGGTTTCGACCCCTTCGAATTCTTTTTCGGGCCCCAGGGCGGCCAGCAGCCCCAGAGCCAGCCCGAAGAGCAGGAACGACGCTCCGGAGGTTCCGGCGTGATTATTTCGCCCGACGGATACATCGTCTCCAACAACCACGTCGTCGAGGGAGCCAGCGAACTGATCGTCACCCTCCACGACGGGACTACCCATAAGGCCACGCTGGTCGGGAGCGATCCGTCGACCGATATCGCCCTGTTGAAAATCGACGCCACAGGGCTGAAAACCATCTCGTTCGGCGACTCCGAAGCCTTGCGGCTCGGCGAATGGGTGCTCGCCATCGGGAACCCCTTCGGGCTCACCTCGACCGTCACCGCCGGCATCGTCAGCGCCAAAGGGCGCAGCCTCGGCGTGATCCCCTCCCAGATGGGAGTCGAATCCTTTATCCAGACCGACGCCGCCGTCAATCCCGGCAACAGCGGCGGAGCGCTCATTACGACCGAAGGGAAACTCATCGGCATCAACACCGTCATTAAATCGCCGACCGGAGCCTATGCCGGATACTCGTTCGCCATCCCCTCCTCCATCGTGCGCAAGGTGGTGACCGACCTGCGCGAATACGGCGTCGTACAGCGCGCCATGCTCGGCATCTCGTTCCAGGCCGCTACTCCCGAGTGGGTCGAACGCTTCGGCAAAGAGAAAGGCATTACCGAACCGGGCGGAATCTACGTAGCGGAAGTGACGACCGACGGCGCAGCCGAAGCCGCAGGCATTAAATCGGGCGACGTCATGACCCATATCGACGGCCGTCCGATGAACACCACCGCCGACGTGCAGGAGACCATCGCTAAGCTGCGGCCCAACGACAAGATTCGTGTGACCATCCGGCGCAACGGTGCGACCAAAGAGTATGACGTGGTGCTGCGCAACCGGGCCGGCAAGACCGAACTCGTCCGGAAAGACGACGCCAACCTGCTCGAAGAGCTCGGCGCCACCTTCCGCGAAGTGACCGACAAACAGAAAAAAGAGCTCAATATTCGCGGCGGGATTCAGGTCGTCGAACTCAAAGAGGGCGGCCTCCTCGCGAAATCCCGCGTGCGGCGCGGCTTCATCATCACCGCCATCAACGACCGGGCGATTACTGTAGTCAGCGACCTGAACCGCATCACCGACAAAGTGCAATCCATCGACGGCATCTATCCCGACGGCCGGATGGTCAGCTACCAAGCCTTGGGTCAATAGCCCTCGGAGCGTCTGGCCCGGCAAAGTCGCCCTGATGCTCCTTCCTACCAAGCCTTGGGTCAATAGCCCTCGGAGGGGTGTGCACATGACGATAACCACCACTTAACCGGCCGGCGGAATCTCCGTGATCCGAGAGGATTTTTCCGCTCCGGCCGGTTAAATTTTGCAAAGGGCGAAACAAAAAAACAGTTCCAACGTATAACATAGCGTTCACCTTTCCGAAATTTCATACACAAGTCATATTTCCATGAGACAGCTGAAAATTACCAAATCCATCACCAATCGCGAGAGCGCGTCGCTCGACAAATACCTTCAGGAGATTGGGCGCGAGGATTTGATAACCGTCGAAGAAGAGGTCGAGTTGGCCCAGCGCATCAAAAAAGGCGACCAGGAGGCCCTCGAAAAGCTCACCAAGGCCAATCTTCGGTTCGTGGTGTCCGTGGCCAAACAATACCAGAATCAGGGGCTTACGCTTCCGGACTTGATCAACGAAGGGAACCTCGGGCTCATCAAGGCAGCCGAAAAGTTCGACGAGACGCGGGGGTTCAAATTCATCTCGTATGCCGTGTGGTGGATCCGGCAATCCATCTTGCAGGCCTTGGCGGAACAGTCGCGTATCGTGCGCCTGCCCCTCAACCAGGTCGGATCGCTCAACAAGATCAACAAGGCCTTCGCCCGGTTCGAACAGGAGAACGAACGCACCCCGTCGCCGGAAGAGCTCGCCAAAGTGCTCGACCTGCCGAAAGAGAAGGTCGCCGATACGCTGCGGGTTTCGGGCCGGCATGTGTCGGTCGATGCTCCGTTTGCCGAAGGGGAAGACAATAGCCTGCTCGACGTGCTGGTGAACAACGACTCGCCCAACGCCGACCGCAGTTTGATTAACGAGTCGCTGTCGACCGAGGTGGATCGTGCGCTCTCGACCCTGACGGAGCGGGAGCGGGATATCGTGAAATATTTCTTCGGGATCGGCACGGCCGAGATGACCCTCGAAGAGATCGGAGAGCAGTTCGGTCTGACCCGCGAACGGGTGCGGCAGATCAAAGAGAAGGCGATTCGCCGGTTGCGCCACAGCTCGCGGAGCAAACAGCTTAAGACCTATCTGGGATAGGCCGGATGGGTCGAGGCGGGGATTTGCGTCCTTTGTCCTCAGCAATAATTTTTGGAGACGGGAGGCTTTGCTATCTGAGAATGGCAGTGCCTCCTCTCTTTATTTATAGAGCGTTCGGGGGTTCCGGAGTGTCTCTCGCCTTGCCGGACAAGACGGAGGCAGAGCGAACGATAAATTCAACAGTCCGCTGTCTGTCCTTCTCGGAAGGTTCGGATAGCTATTGTTTCGAGAATCGAAACGCCCGGGCCGACTTTTGTATTCTTTGTGAAGAGAGAGGAGAATTTGTGTCCGGAGTTCGAATGAGAGGCTGTTCGGTCGGCATTTGCCGCCCCGCCCCGGGCAACCGCAACAACAATACGGGCGCGCTGAACGACATCGGCAACGAGGGTTCGTCTTGGGCCGTCTCGACGGCGGATATCCGGGGCAATAGGTTGATATTCAATGTCGGCACGGTCGAGCCCGAGCGTCTCAGTTGGCGTGCCGGCGGTTATCCGTTGCGTTGCCTCTCAGCATTTATCTCCCCGGCGCTCTTTATTATGTTGTGCGGCTTGGGCCACAGTTGCCGCCGCATGTGCGTTTTTATGCGAGTAGTTCAGGCGGGCTTTCGGGTAGAGGCTGCTACGGTTTTGCGCATGCGGTTAGACCCGGCCAGAGCATCCCGCAGGGATGCTCTCTAAAGTTTGGCTACGCGTTGCCTTCGGCTTCCTCGTGCTACCTCGGCATAGCCCGCAAGCGGTCTCTGCCCTCGGTACGCTACTCGGTTCCTCCTCGCCGCTCGGCAATTTGCAAACTATGTTTGCATTGCCCTCGCTGGTAGCGTCGGTTTTCTGGTTCTCTTTGTTCACAAAGAGAACAGTTCGAGGCGGGACAAAGCTTGACGCGCGCCGTGGCCTAAAGAGGGAAATCGTCAAAACTCGCTTGCGTGTTTTGACAAGATTTCCCAAGGCGCGCGGAACGGAGAACAGGGGTAGAGGCTGCCACAGCGAAACGCAGTTTCGCCCGTCCACGAGACGTGGGGCCCGCGCGGCCCGAGCGCAGTACCCTCCTGTAGCCAAAGCCGCGCGCCCCGCCTAAAGAAGCGATTCTGCTATTTCGGCGGTAGCCGAATATAGCTGAATCGCGTAGGCGCGCATCAAAGAACTGGGCAAAATTGATTAAGCGATACGCAGTATCGCTCCGTCCCGCCGGTGCGCCCATCGGGCGTTTTGTTAGGGTTATCGTTGCCTTATTAGCCGGCCGCCGCCCGCGCTGGGCAGTTTTAGGCGGATCAAAGCTCGACCGCACGCCACGCCTTAAGAGGGAAATCGTCAAAACTTGCTTGCGTGTTTTGACAAGATTTCCCAAGGCGCGCGAACGAAGAACGGGGCGCGAAAATGCGGCGGAGCGCAAGCGGAGCCGCAATGAGGCGGACACGGGGCGGAGAACTGGGCTGGGCTTTGGGCTGTGACTGTTCTTTGGGCTCGAAAACCGTAGTCGGTTTTCGAGCCGCGCCGGGCCGAGCATGGGGCTGAAATTTGGGCGGTGAGTTGGGTCTTGCTTTTGGCCGTGCTTTGGGCATTGCTCTTGCGACCCTTTAGGGTCGCGCAGTTTGCCGCCACCCCACGCGGCGGGCTGCAACTCGTCGGGGCTCGTTGCTGCTCTCCGCTGGCGGCGAACAGCTTAAATCAAGAGCGAATAGCGCGATTCGCAGAATCGCCGTCCTCGGGCGCAGCGACGCTATATTGGCGCGGGGGAGACGCGCCGAGGACGAACTTCCAAGAATGAGGGCGGTGAATGTGTTGTTGCTCTTGCGACCTTTAGGTCGCCGGCCTTGTCGCCCAGGCGCGGAGCGCCTCGGGGGAGTGGGCGACAGGCCGAATACAAGAGATTAGGGTTGTAGATTGAGCCGTGAGTTAGGCTGAATGCTTGCGACCCTTTAGGGTCGCGCGGGCCGGACGCCTCCCACCGGGAGGCCCGCAACACGCCGCTCCGCGTCGAAAATTGCGATACCTCCCGGGCATCCGCCCCACCAAGGTCAGAAAATAGGGTAGAGGTTGCCGGTTATTTAGGCCGAGACGGCCAGTAAGACGCCCTGTGGGCGCGTTTATTCCGAGAGGCAACGCAACTGACGACCCGTGGCACGGTTTCCCGCATTGCCCATAAAGAAACTCTGCGTGCTGAACTCCAACGTTATGCCCACAATCCCGTCCGTTGAAGACGACCAATTGTACCCGTCGCACCCGACATTGCCCATCGCCCCCGTGATCCGACCGCGGAAGCCCGGGGCGGGGCGAACGGCGCTCGAAAACCCGCCGAGAACTCCGCCAAAGCCGCCTCGATCCCCAAATCACAATAACGCAGCGGGAAATCGAGAAAAACGGTAACTTTGCAACTATGGTACGTCAGATATTCAAAACCCTCGGCCTCCTCTCTATCCTTTTGTGGCTCGGCGCATGCAGCGACGTGAACGACCGGAACCGGCTCTCCGTCTACGTGTGCGACGCCCCGGCCGATTACACCGCCCTCGACTGCTATGTGGCCGAAGTCGCTGTGCGCGCCGGCGACGGAACGTGGCGGAATCTCGAAATCGCCGACAGCTACCTGCCCCTGATGAACCTCGTGAACGGCAAGATGCAGCTCGTCGCCGAAGGGACGATGCCGCAGGGAGCGGCTTATGACGCCGCCCGGATCGTTTTTTCGACCGAGAAAGCCACCGTGCGCGTCCTCGATCAGACCGTCCCCCTCGCCGTCGATCCGGCCGATGCCACCGTCGTCGTGCCCTTCCCCGCGATGACGATGGACGGCCCCAATCGGCCGCTGCTCTTCGACATCGACCTTGCCGCTTCCGTCGTCAAAGACCCGGCCGCCGAGAGCGGATACCGCTTCCGGCCCCGGGTGACCTTCGTCGATACCGATCGTTGCGGAGTGGTGCAGGGCGGCTTGCAGGTCGGCGAGAGCGCCCTCTCGGGACGTGTGCGGATCGAATTCATCGACCCGGGCACGGGGAGCGTCGTCGCTTCGACCTACAGCTCGCTGAATCCCGTCGGAGCCTTCTTTATGCGGCTCCTGCCGGGCGAATATATCTTCCGCGTCGATCCGCGCGCCACGAGCGGCATCCGGCCCTATTCCGCGCCCATTACCATCGCATCGCAGCAGATCACCGACCTCGGAAATATCGTGCTGGAGCGGGTGGATTTATAACGATTTAGCAGTCAGAGATCTCTTATGCCGCTTCTCCGGCCTTTTTCGCTCGTTCGTCTGTTCGCGATCCTTTCGGTCGTCGGACTGCTGGCCTCGTGCCGGACGATGCGGTATGTGCCGGAGGGGAAATACCTCCTGCGCCGGAACATCGTCGAGATCGAAGGCGTGCACAAAGCCTCGCGACGCGAACGCGTACTGCCCAAAGACCTCATGCCCTATGTCCAGCAGCGGCCCAACAGCCGGCTGCTCGGCGTGGGCATCTACCTCGGGATGTACAACCTCACCGACACCGCCAAACACAGCGGCTGGCAGCGGTTCTGGCGCGAAAAGGTCGGCGAGGCCCCGGTGATCTACGACCCCCGGCAGGCCGAGCGGTCGCGCCAGATGATGCAGCTCTACCTCACCTCGCGCGGCTATCTGGACGGCACCGTGACCGACACCGTCGAATACGCCCGGAGGAAGCGGAAAGCCACCGTGCGCTACGTGGCGCGCGAGGGGAAACCGTACCTCGTCTCGCAGATCCGCTACCGCATCGAAGACGACTTCCTCGAACCCATCATCCTCGAAGACACCGTCTCCGGCCTGCTGAAAATCGGCATGATCTACGACCGCGAAGTCTTCGACGCCGAACGCGAACGCATCAGCGCCCGGTTGCAGAACATGGGCTTCTGGAGCTTCAATAAAGGGTACATCTCCTACACCGTCGATACCGTCGGCTTCGACCACGCCATGCGGCTGACCGTCCACGTGCGTCGGCGCGTCGCCTATATGGATGCCGAGGGGCGGCCCGTGCTCGAAAACCACCCGGTCTATCGCCTCGGCCGGATCGTCGTCAATACCGATTACGACCCCACCCGGTCGCCCGAAGAGCTCGAACGGATGCCTTGGGACACCGTGCGCTACAACGGCATCGACATCCTCTACCTCGACAAACTCCGCCTGCGGGAGTCCATTCTCGCCGGCGCGCTGCGCCTCTCGCCCAACGAACTCTACGACCGAAGCAGCGTCCAGCGCACCTACGACAACATCCGGAACCTGCAATACAGCGCCAATATCCTCTTCACCGAGCTGCCTTACGACACCTTGCGGCCGGTGGAGGTGACCCGCGCAGGCGCGAACGACGGCGGACGTGTCGTGTCGACCACCGAACGCAACCTCGGCTGTCTGATCCAGTGCACCCCCAATACCCGGCAGAACTTCAACGTCGATGCCGAAATCTCCACCACCGCCGACTACTATTCCACCGCCCTGAGCCTCGGCTACCAGAACAAAAACCTCTTCCGCGGGGCGGAGAATTTCACCGTCAACTTCCGCGGCGCCTACGAATTCATGAAAAACAAGGGGCGGCACAACTCCTATGAGTTCGGCGTGAACGTCGGGCTCGACATCCCGCGCTTCCTGCTGCCCATCCGGGCCGACAAACTCGCCAAGTTCCCGTTGCAGAAGACCAATATCTCGATCTCGTACGACATCCAGCGTCGGCCCGACTACGACCGGACGATCGCCGGCGGAACGTTCGGTTACTCCTGGTCGTGGCGCAACGGCGGCCGGTTCCAGATCAACCCGGCGGACATCAACGTGGTTTCCGTGCCGTGGATCGATCCCGACTTCAAGAACAGCATCGAGAACCCCTACCTGCGGAACAGCTACGAATCGCAGCTGATAGCCGGGCTCTCGGCAGGGTATTACTTCCAGACCAATCCCAATACCAAGGCCGACAACCTCTCGATCCGGCTCGTGGGAGATATGAACGGAAACCTGTTGCGGGGGCTCACCTCGTGGCTCGGAAAGCGCACCACCATCGACCTGGAGGACTCCGACCACGAGAGCTACTACAAGATTTTCGGCATCCGGTTCGCCCAGTACGCCCGGCTGAGCCTCGATCTCAGCCAGCGCATCAACCTGACCACCACGACGCAACTGGCCTGGCGGTTTTTCATCGGCGGCGGGGTCGCCTACGGCAACTCGACCACCCTGCCGTTCGAACGGCTCTATTTCGCCGGCGGCGCCAACAGCATGCGCGGGTGGCAGGTGCGGACGCTCGGGCCGGGCGAGACGCTCTACAAACGGGAGACCTATCCCAATCAGTTGGGCGACTTCCGACTGGAGCTCAACCTGGAGTATCGCTTCGCCGTGTTCGGGAATTTCGGCATGGCCGTCTTCGCCGACGCCGGAAACGTCTGGATGAACGCCAAGGGGTCGCCCGCATCGGCCCGTTTCCGGTTCGACAGCTTCTACAAAGAGATCGCCCTCGACGCCGGGCTCGGTTTCCGCTACGACCTGGGTTTCGTGCTGCTTCGGCTCGACTGGGGGATGAAGCTCCACAATCCCAACGTTCCGCGGCCCGAACGCTGGCACAGCGGCTTCAAACTGAAGGAGACTGCGTTGCATTTCGCCATCGGGCTTCCTTTCTGATCGGCGCGTTTTTCCGATTCCGTAATAATTCGTACCTTTGCGCCGTTCGTTACAACGGACGCAAAGACCCGTGGAGAGATTTGGTCGATTGCAACCACGCGAAAAAATGCTAAAGCACACCTCGTTTTTGACGGCCGTTTCCGGGCCGGACTTTTCGTGCGCTTTTCCCCTCTTTTTTCGTCGTCGGTTCCCTCGCGGCCGGTTTGTCTCTTCGGTTTTGCAGCTGAAACCCGAATCGTTTAACCCGTAAATTTACACGTACCATGTCATACCTGTTCACCTCGGAATCGGTGTCGGAAGGGCACCCCGACAAAGTGGCCGACCAGATTTCGGACGCCATCCTCGACGAATTTCTGCGCAACGACCCCGAATCGAAAGTCGCTTGCGAGACGCTGTGTACCACGGGCCTCGTCGTCGTCAGCGGCGAAGTCAAATCCAACGCCTATGTCGATATCCAGAACACCGTCCGCGGCGTGATCGAACGGATCGGCTACACCCATGCCGACTATATGTTCGAGTCCAAATCGTGCGGCGTGCTCTCGGCCATCCACGAGCAGTCGCCGGATATCAACCAGGGGGTCGAACGGGCCGACCGCGAGGAGCAGGGGGCCGGCGACCAGGGGCTGATGTTCGGTTATGCCTGCAACGAGACCAAAGAGCTCATGCCGGCGTCGCTGATGCTCTCGCACATCCTGCTGATGGAGCTGGCCGACATCCGGCGCGAAACGCCGTCGGCGATGCCCTACCTGCGTCCGGACGCCAAATCGCAGGTGACGGTCGAGTACGGCGACGACCACCGTCCGCGGCGCATCCACACGATCGTCGTCTCGACGCAGCACGATCCGGAGGCGACGCAGGAGCAGATCGAGGCGGACGTGCGGAACGTCCTGATCCCCCGGGTGCGACAGCGGCTCGAAAAGCGGGGCAACCAGCTGTTGCTGAGTCTACTGGGGGACGACTATATCCTGCATGTGAACCCGACGGGCAAGTTCGTGATCGGGGGGCCGCACGGCGATACGGGGGTCACGGGGCGCAAGATCATCGTGGACTCGTATGGCGGTCGGGGGGCGCACGGCGGGGGGGCTTTCTCGGGGAAAGACTCTTCAAAGGTAGACCGCTCGGCGGCTTATGCGACGCGCCATATCGCCAAAAACATGGTGGCGGCGGGTCTTGCGGATGTGGTGTTGGTGCAGGTGGCCTATGCGATCGGGATCGCGCGGCCGGTGAGTGTCTTTGTGGATACGTTCGGGACGTCGAAACTGCCGGCTGCGGTTTCGGACGGCGAGATCGCGGCGAAGATCGCGGAGTTGTTCGACTTGCGTCCGGCGAAGATCGTCGAACGCTACGGACTGAAACAGCCGATTTTCCTGCCGACGGCTTCCTACGGCCATTTCGGCCGGGAACCGTATGTGGAAAACGGTGTCCAGTTTTTCGCCTGGGAAAAACTGGACGAGGTGGAACGCCTCCGCACGGCTTTCGGCCTCCGGTAGTTTAACCGTTCGATTACTGTGTCTACCCGCATGGAACCGTACCTTTTGTTCACAACCGACGCTGCCAGCGAGAGCAATGCAAACGTAGTTTGCAAATTGCCGAGCGGCGAGGAGGAAAACGAGCGCAGCGAAGTTAAAAAGAACAGTACCCTCCAGGGCAAGTACAGAAAAACGAAGATTAAAAATAGTATGGACGAACAGATACAGGCCTGTGTGGCCGTTTTGAAGCGCGGCGGGACCATTCTTTATCCTACCGACACCGTGTGGGGCGTAGGGTGCGACGCCACCCATGCAGAAGCCGTCGCCCGTCTTTTCGCTCTCAAGCAGCGCGAAGAAACCAAAGGCATGATCGTGTTGCTCGACCGGCCGGAGCAAGTCGTGCGTTGGGTGCAGGAAGTGCCGAGCGTGGCATGGGAATTGTGGGAAGCCGCCGAAGGGGCGGAACCCCTGACCCTGATCCTACCCGAAGGGCGCGGACTCGCCGAGAACCTCTTGCCGCCCGAGAAGAGCGTCGCGATCCGGTTGGTGCAGAACGAGTTTTGCCGTCGCGTGATCCATCGGTTGGGACGTCCGTTAGTCTCGACCTCCGCCAACGTGAGCGGCGAAAAGACCCCCGCCACCTATGCCGAGATTTCTGACGCTATTCGGAACGGCGTGGACTGGGTGGCCGATCCGGCGATGGAGGAGCCGACAGCGACCCATCGTGCCTCGTCCGTCATCGCCCTCGACACCGACGGCGGATTCCGCATCGTGCGGCCTTGAGAAATGCAGACTAAAAAATACACCAACCACCATGATTACGACGCCTATTCAGCTCCGATTCAACGACATCGATATTCAGGGGCACATGTATAACGGTCAGTATCAGCATATTTTCGACCTCGGAAAGAACGAATATTTCGAGCGCATACTCGGCATCGAACAGATGGACGGCGCGCAGACCGTCGTAACCGCCAGCTCGACCACCAACTTCTACGTTCCCGTCGGGATGAAAGACCGGATCGTTATCCGCACCGGTATCGAACGGGTCGGTACCAAGAGTTTCACCGTCTTTCAGGAGATGATCGACCTCGATACCGACACCGTGAAGGCCGACAGTCGGACCGTGCTGGTGGGCTGGAACGCCGTGACGAAGGAGAGTTTCGCCATCCCTGACGCGTGGCGCGAAAAAATAGCACGCGAAGAGCGGTTTCCCCGATAAAAATGTCTACCTTCGCCGTGAAAACCGAAGTACCATCAAACTCTATCCCTATGGGTGACGATCCCGGTGAGAATTACTGCTGTATCCTACCTGAACACGCTGCCGTTCATCTACGGCATCGAACAGCAGGCGGCGGTCTCTTCTGCGCTTTCGACCGAGGAAGCGGGACGGCTGCTTGCAGGGGAGGGTATTGCCCTTTCGCTTCGGGTGCCGGCTCTGTGTGCCGCTGATGCCGTCGACGGGAAGACTGATATCGCACTGGTTCCCACGGCGGTGATTCCCCGGATTCCGGGATTCTCTATTTCTTCTGTTTTTCAGTCTTTTGAGCCGTCCGATCGTTCGTCGGCGGCCTTTACACCTCGAATCATAACCGACTACTGTATCGGCGCGGAAGGCGCGGTCGATACGGTGGTTTTGTTGTCGGACACGCCACTGGCCGGTATCCGGCACGTATATCTCGACTCGCATTCGCGCACTTCGGTACAATTGGTGCGGGTGTTGGCGCGCGAATATTGGCGGATCGAACCGGAGTGGATCGATTCGGCCGATTGTTCAAGAAAATTGCAGCCCGGCGAGGCGATGGTTGCCATTGGCGACAAGGTCTTTGCACTGCGTGAAGAACATCGTTATGCTTATTGCTACGATTTGGCGCAGGAGTGGAGCGATTTTACAGGCGGGCTTCCGTTCGTTTTTGCGGCGTGGGTGGCCTGTACCAAAGCGGGGGCGGAGTTTGCGCCGACTCTGAATCGGGCGTTGGCTTACGGGGTGGAGCATGTCGCCGAGTCGATCACCGGAACGGTCAATCGTTCGCGGGATTTCGATGTCGGAACGGCTTACAACTACCTGACGCGGGCGATTAAGTTTCGGCTCGATGATCGGAAACGAGCGGCGATGCGTCTTTTCTGGAAAAAAGTCATCACCCCCGGGTGACTCTCTTCTTCGAATCACTCTATTTATTAATTAATCGTTCGTTTTCATTAAGAATCGGCAGGGTGCGCTTGAGGTGGGGCATTGTTTGGGGGCCGAGGCAGCCGTTAGTTGTTGGGGCCGAGGCTGCCATAGCGAAACGCAGTTTCGCCCGTCCCGCCGGGGTCACCCGGACGCCGCCCGCGCAGGGCAGTTTCCTCAAACTAACCGCGCGCCGACGCCAAAAGAAGCGATTCAACTATTTTGCCTCAGCAAAATAGAATGAATCGCAGGCGCGCGGTTAAAGGGTTGACTCAAAGCGATTCAGAGTTCATCCGCGCGCGACTGCTGGAGTAGGAAATCATTCAAACGCGTGGTTCGCGTTTGAATAAGATTTCCGCCAGCGCGCGGAACAGTGGGTTGGGCCGCGGCTGCCGTAGCGAAACGGAAGTTTCGCCCGTCCACGGGACGTGGGGCCCGCGCGGCCCAAGCGCAGTACCCTCAAACCAAACACGCGCCTCGCCAAAAGGAGCGATTCAACTATTTCGGCGGTGAGCCGAAATAGGATGAATCGCGCAAGGCGCGCGAAAAAACTTGCCCACTCACGAAAATTCCGTCGCCCGCCCGCGTAAAGAGGGATTTCACTCGTTTTGCGATGAGCAAAATCGAGATGAAATCCCAGCGGGCGACGGTAAAACGCGGCGGAGCGAAAGCGGAGCCGCAGTGAGGCTGACACGGGGCGGAGAATTGGGGCGAGCTTTGGGCCGTGCCTGATTTTCAGGCGGTGCTCGTGCGACCGTTAGGTCGCCGTCCTCGGCGAGGGCGACGCATCAACGGCGCGTGGGGGGGCGCGCCGAGGACGAACCCGACAGAATTGGGGCAGTGCTGGTGCCGGAATTGTTGCGACCTTTAGGTCGCCGGCCCTGTCGCCCAGCGGCGAAGCCGCTCGGGGGGATGGGCGATAGGCCGAATACGCCAGAAAAAGGCGTAGCTCTTGTGACTCGCAGAGTCACGCAGTTCGCCGCCACCCCACGCGGCGGGCTGCAACTCGTCGGAGCTCGTTGCATTCACCGCTGGCGGCGAATTGCTAAGACTAAGAGCGAATAGCGTGATGTAGAGTGACGCATTAGCAGCGCGAGGGGGCACACCGAGAACGAATGTCACCGAATGGGAGACGGTAAATGGGCTGTGCTCTTGCGACCCGTAGGGGCGTGCGGGCTGGAGCCACCCCCGGCGAGGGCCGCAACATTGCCATGCTCGTTCGGCCCACGTTGGCTCCGGCCGCCAAAGTCGAGCTAGTTAGGGTAGCTCCGGCCCCTTGCCCACCGCGGGCCCGCGGCGTTTATTCCGAGAGGCAACGCAACAGAAAACCGTGGGCGCGGCTGCCCGAATAGCTGGTGCTGAGATACTGCGCGAGGAAGTGCAAATCCATGCCGTTGCTATCGCTCCTGGCGGCAGACCAGTTGAACCCGCCGTCGCCGACGTTCCATAACGCACCCTCACGACCGCCGCGGTAGCCCGGGGCGAGCCTTCGACCGCCCGAAACGAACGAATTTCAACCACACACAAACGGAGAAGAGGACGAATCCATGATTATACTGTACCTGAAATCCATCAACAAGATCATCCGCGACCCCGATCCCGGCGTTTTCGAGGAGCTGGGGTACGACGACCTGTTGTGGATCGACCTCGTCGTCCCGACCGCCAAGGAGCGCAAGCTGGTCGAGAGCTTTCTCGACGTCAACCTCCTGACCCGTCAGCAGGCCGAAGAGATCGAAACCTCGTCGCGGTATGCCGAACTCGAAGAGTCCATCATCTGCAACACCACCTTCACCATTCTCAAAGAGGGCGGCTTCGAGACCGAAACCGTCTCCTTCATCCTGAGCGAAGGCCTCCTCGTCTCGGAGCGGAACACCGACCTCCGCACCTTCAGCGAAGCCAGCCGGAAGATACAGATGAACTACCGCTCGTACACCACCGGCTACCACGTCCTGATCTCGATCCTCGAAGCCCGGATCGACCTCGACGCCGACATGGTCGAAATCATCTCGCGCCAGATCGCCACCCTCAGCGCCGCCAACAACGACGTGGACAAGAGCGTCGACAAACAAGTGCTTCTGGATATCAATCGCTTGCAGGAGAATACCATGATCCTGCGCGAGAGCATCTTCGACCGCCAACGGCTCCTCTCCGGCATCCAGCGCAGCGAACGCTTTCCGAACGACACCTACCCCCGCGTCTCGATCATGATCAAAGACGTCGGGTCGCTCATCAACCACGCCGATTTCAGCTTCGAACGGCTGGAATTCCTTCAGGACACCTTCATGGGGCTGATCAATATCGAACAGAACAAGATCATCAAGATGTTTACCATCCTCTCGGTGATCTTCATGCCCCCGACCCTGATCGCCGGGATATACGGGATGAACTATCGGCTCGCCCCGTTCGACGAGTGGGAGTACGGGTTCCATTTCGCCATTCTGCTGATGTTCCTGTCGATCGGCGCCACCCTCTACTTCTTTAAACGAAAACGGTGGATGTGATGAGGCGTTTCGTGCTTTTTGTCGCCCTGTTTTTGGGAATTGCCGGATGGACGACCTCTTGTGCGAGGTCGGACTATCCCGCCGCGTCGCAGCTGCGGAAAGTCAACCGGAAACTGCCTTACCTGGAATTTACGGCCGGGTTTAGCGGGGTGCCTGAAGGTGAGAATGTGCCGGTTTTTCTGGAGGCGTTGGATCGGGCGAAAGTTAAACGAGTGGACGGGGTTTGGCGGATGGCTATCGCTTCGCCGAAGGATGGGAATATGTCACCCGAAGTGTTCAACTGTTTGCAGGAGACGGTCGAAAGGTCTAACAAACCCATCAGGTGCAGGGGGATTCGGGTGACGAAGCGGTAGGTTGAGCAGTTCTCGGGCGAGAAAATTCGGAGTGAAAAAGATGCAGGTCGGTGAAAAATCATTATATTTGTCATGGCCTGTATTATTTTTCACCAAAAACAAAACGAAATGAAGAAAATGTACGCATGGGGATGGGCATTGATTGCCTCTGTCGCATTGACCGCTTGCGGCGGCCCTGCCGCTTCGACGACAACCGGCGAAAATGCCGAAACCGCTGCGGCTGAAGAGACGCCCAAGCAGTGGACCGAAGTGGCACGTCTCACCGGCTCGGGAGACAAGAAATCCGATGTATTTACGCTGGGCAAAGGAAAGTCTCGGCTGCGTTATGACTTCAAAGCCGGTCAGTTCGGCGGTATGCTCGGCGTTTACGTCGTGGAAGAGGGAGTGGATATTATGCGTAGCGGCGGCATACCCGAAGTCATGGTGAATGAATCGGAAGAGGGGGAGAGCAGTTTGAGTCATCTCTCCGCCGGGAATTATTATCTGAACGTGATGGGAGTCAACGGCAAGTGGACGGTGATCGTGGAAGAGTTTAAATAGACCGACCGATCGTTCCGGGGGTGCGGAAAGGCACGCTTCGAAAAGAAAAAAGGATCGCTGACATTCAGCGATCCTTTTTGTTGGTGCCCAGGACAAGACTCGAACTTGCACGCCGCAACCGGCACTACCCCCTCAAAGTAGCGTGTCTACCAATTTCACCACCTGGGCGAGAGGCCGCACCCTCCGCAAACCGCAGAGAAGTACGAAAGCGGGACAAAGGTAACGCTTTTTTTGATTCGTGCAACCCCTCGGATGAAAAAACCGTTCGGAAGTTCGCTTTTCCGCCCCTCCGTGTACCGAAACAGAGAAAAATGGCTAACTTTGTCAATCCGTCCGCGCCGAGCCGGAGCGGGCGGCGTTTTACACACCGAGCAAGTATGATCGACATTACATTCCCCGACGGCAGCAGCCGTCAGTTCGCAGCAGGCGTCACGCCGCTTCAGATCGCCGAATCGATTAGTCCGAGACTGGCGCAGGAGACCTTTGCCGCGACCGTGGACGGACAGAGCTGGGATATTCAGAAACCGATCGAAAACAGCGCCTCCGTCCGGTTCCACAAATGGGACGAACCGGAGGCGAAGCATGCTTTCTGGCACTCCTCGTCGCACCTGTTGGCCGCGGCGCTCGAGCAGCTGTATCCCGGCATCAAGTTCGGGATCGGGCCGGCCATCGATAACGGATTCTATTACGACGTCGACTCGCCGACGCCGATTACCGAAGGCGACCTGGCGAAGATCGAACAGAAGATGCTCGAAATCGCCAGAGAGAAACAGCCGTTCGTGCGGCGCGAAGTCTCCAAGGCGGAAGCGATGGAGACCTATACGAAGAAGGGCGACGAGTACAAGTGCGAGCTCATCGGCGACTTGACCGACGGGACGATTACCTTCTACAGCAACGGCGCGTACACCGACCTTTGTCGGGGGCCGCACCTGGCGGATACCGCTCCGATCAAGGCCGTGAAATTGACCGCCGTGGCGGGGGCTTACTGGCGCGGGGATGAAAAGCGGAAGATGCTCACCCGGATTTACGGCATTACCTTCCCGAAGAAATCGATGCTCGACGAATACCTGGCGCTGGTCGAGGAGGCGAAGAAACGCGACCACCGGAAGCTGGGGAAAGAGCTGGAACTCTTCACCTTCAGTCCGCGGGTGGGGCAGGGCTTGCCCCTGTGGCTGCCCAAGGGGGCGGCGCTCAGAGAGCGGCTGGAGAATTTTCTCAAAGGGGTGCAGAAACAGTACGGGTACGAACAGGTCATTACCCCGCATATCGGGATGAAAGATCTGTATGTCACCTCGGGGCACTATGCCAAGTATGGGAAGGATTCTTTTCAACCTATTCATACGCCGGACGAGAACGAGGAATTTTTGCTCAAACCGATGAACTGTCCGCACCACTGCGAAATTTATCGGTCGAAACCGCGTTCTTATAAGGACTTGCCCGTTCGGCTGGCGGAGTTCGGGACAGTGTACCGGTACGAGATGAGCGGGGAGCTGCACGGGCTGACCCGTGTGCGCGGGTTTACGCAGGACGACGCCCACCTCTTCTGTCGGCCCGACCAGCTCAAAGACGAGTTCAAGAAGGTGATCGACATCGTGCTGTATATCTTCAAGACCTTGGACTTCAAGGAATTTACGGCACAGGTTTCGTTGCGCGATCCGGATAATAAGGAGAAATACATCGGGACGGACGAGAACTGGCACAAGGCCGAGACCGCGATTATCGAAGCGGCGGCGGAAAAAGGGCTGGAGACCATTGTGGAGACCGGCGAAGCGGCTTTCTACGGGCCCAAACTCGACTTTATGGTCAAAGACGCTTTGGGGCGGAAGTGGCAGCTCGGGACGATCCAAGTGGACTACAACCTGCCGGAGCGTTTCGACCTGACCTACAAAGGATCGGACGACAAGGAACACCGGCCGATCATGATCCACCGCGCCCCGTTCGGATCGATGGAACGGTTCGTCGCCGTGTTGTTGGAACATACCGGCGGGAAATTCCCGCTGTGGCTGACCCCGGAGCAGGCCGTCGTATTGCCCATCAGCGAAAAGTACAACGACTACGCGAAAAAAGTTGCTAAATTGCTGAATAATTGCGATATTCGCACCCGCGTCGACGACCGCGACGAAAAAATCGGCCGTAAAATCCGCGACAACGAATTGGCCAAGGTGCCCATTCTGCTCATCGTGGGCGACAACGAACAGCGGGACGAGACCGTCACCGTTCGGATGCAGGGCGAGGGTAAGGATCGCGGGGCGATGACTTTGGCCGACTTTACCAAGATGGTGGCCGACCTCGTTGCCGAAGAGATTCGGCCCATCGCCGATAACATGTAACGCGCGGCACGCTTTTTGCGACCGCCACACCCTGGACTAAATATACTAAGGAGGACAAAACTATAGCACTACCACCGCGCCCAAGACCGTCGCGCCCGCCCTTCCGCGGACGCGTACAGAAAGAGAATCCCCACCGGATCAACCGGGAAATTACCGCTCCGCAGGTGCGGTTAGTCGGGGAAAATATCGCCCGGCAGGATGTTTATTCGTTGCAGGAGGCGTTGCGCATGGCACAGGAACAGGAACTCGACCTGGTGGAAATCTCGCCGAAGGCCGAGCCGCCGGTGTGTCGCATCATCGACTACCAGAAATTCCTGTACCAACAGAAGAAAAAGGCCAAAGAGATTAAAGCCAAGGCCGTTAAGGTCGTTGTCAAAGAGATCCGGTTCGGGCCTCAGACCGACGACCACGACTATAACTTCAAACTCAAACATGCCGAAAACTTCCTGAAAGAGGGGGCGAAAGTCAAGGCCTACGTCTTCTTCCGCGGACGCCAGATCGTCTTCAAAGATCAGGGAGAAATTCTCCTGCTGCGGTTTGTCCAGGACCTCGAAGAGTGGGCCAAAGTCGAACAGATGCCCAAACTCGAAGGGAAACGGATGAGCATTATGCTCGCGCCGAAGGCGAAAAAGTAATCCCGATGTTTTCAGGGGATTCATTGTGTTGAAACACACTATTTTAACCATCTAAATAAATTTCGACCATGCCGAAAATGAAAACCGTTGCCGCCGCCAAGAAGCGCTTCACGCTCACCGGCACCGGCAAAGTGAAGAGGAAACACGCTTTCAAAAGCCACATCCTCACCAAAAAAACGACCAAACAGAAACGCAACCTCACCCACACCGGGACGATGAGCGCTACCGACACGCCGGCTGTCAAGCTGATGCTCGTGAAGTAGATTCTGTTCGACGGCCTCCGTCCGGGGCCATAAAAACCGGACGATACTTTATTTTAACCCAGATCGCGTCCGGCGGAACCCACGCAGGTTCCCCCAAGCGTCGCCCGAACGGGTCGACCGCCGGCCGATCGAAAAACGCATCGTTATGCCAAGAAGTGTCAACGCGGTAGCCAGTCGCGCTCGCCGCAAAAAGGTTCTTAAGCTCGCCAAAGGGAACTTCGGTTCTCGTTCGAACGTCTGGACCGTCGCCAAAAACACGGTAGAAAAAGGTTTGACCTACGCCTACCGCGACCGCAAAAACAAAAAACGGAATTTCCGTGGCCTTTGGATTCAGCGTATCAACGCAGCCGTGCGGGCTAACGGGATGACCTATTCCGAATTCATGGGTAAAGTGAACGCCAAAGGGATCGCCTTGAACCGTAAGGTTTTGGCCGACTTGGCGATGAACCACCCGACGGCATTCGCCGAAATCGTCAAGACGGTTAAGTAATAAACGCCCGTCGTCTATTTTATCGATAGTGTGTCACCCGATCGGGGAGCACCGTTTTGTGGCCGCATTTGCGGTATACAGCGGTCTGCTCCCCGATCTTTTTTGTGGGGCGGGGAGATGAGGCGGGGCAGTTGTGGGATCTCGGTAGTAGCGTGTAGTTTGGGATAGAGGCTGCCGCAGCGAAACGCAGTTTCGCCTGTCCTGCCGGGGCCACCCGGTCGCCGCCCGCGCCGGACAGTACCATCCTGTAGCCAAAGAACGTGCCAAGGCTGTCAGTTGAAATGCGTAAGCATTTCCCGTCCACGGGACGTGGGGCCCGCGCGGCCTGAGCGCAGTCTCCTCAAACTAAACCGCGCGCTCCTTAGAACTTGTTTTAGATGTGGGAGAAATGAGGATGTTTTGCCCCTCCGAGAGGCGGGAATCGGAATATGTGCTATATTTATGATCGCATTTGCCGCGTACAAAAAGCCCCATCTTCGGTCGACCTCCGGAAAGAGGCCCATCGCCGGAAAGAAGTCGACCTTCAGAAACCGTGACGGGCGGAACGATTGACGATGAAAAAAGTGATAGATACGATTCGGTCGCAGTGGCCCCTTTCCGACCAGACGGTGCGCGAACTGGAGTCCGTCGTCGTTCCGTGTCGTTTCCCCAAACGCTACCGGCTGATTTGCAAAGGCGAGTATAACCGGTACGCCTATTTTATCGAACAGGGCATGACCCGCTCCTACTGGGTGGTGGACGGCGAGGAGGTGACCACCTCCTTTTCGGTCGAAGGCGGCATCGTCTTCAGCATGGACGAACTCTACTACGGTCGACCGAGCGAAGAGGAGGTCGAGACGCTGGAGGAGGTCGAAGCCTACCGTATTCCGCTGGCCGAGCTCACACGCCTGTGGGAGACCAACCTCGAACTATGCAACTGGGGGCGGATCGCCCACCAGAACGAATATCGCCGCCTCCATCGCAGCCATCAGGAGCGGCTGGCACTGCCCGCCCGGGAACGATACGAGGCCTTTCGGAGACAGTTTCCCGATGTCTGTCGGCGAGCCAATCTGAGCTACATCGCTTCCTATTTGGGGATTACGCTTTCGACGCTCAGCCGGCTGCGCGCGGGCGAAGGGCGGTGAGGTGCGGGCGGATTTTGATGTAGGACAAATTTTCGAGCCCCCGTTCTGTCGTATCTTTGCGGGTGAACCTCCGGAAACCGGAAACTAACCCCACACTCTTTTCGTATGACCTCCAATTTACCCCTGCAATTCCCGCAAAAACCGCACTATGAGATTCTCGACGGCCTGCGCGGCGTGGCGGCCCTGATCGTCGTAGCCTTCCACCTCTTCGAAATCTACGCCGTCGATCCGCTCTATGTCGTGCCGTTCATCAACCACGGCTATCTGGCCGTCGATTTCTTTTTCGTTCTCTCGGGCTTCGTGATCGGCTATGCCTACGACGACCGCTGGGGACGGATGACCCTCTGGGATTTCTGCAAGCGACGCGTCATTCGGCTCCAGCCGATGGTCGTCGTCGGGGCGGTGATCGGGGGATTGTGCTTTTATTTCGGCGCCGGAAAGATGTTCCCTCAAATCGGAGAGGTGCCCGTCTGGCAGATGCTGCTGGTCATGCTGGCCGGCTGCCTGCTGATTCCGACAACGGCGGCGATTCGTCAGCCGTGGCACGAGATGTTTCCCCTGAATGGGCCGGCCTGGTCGCTCTTCTTTGAATACATCGGCAACCTCCTCTATGCGGCGGTCGTGAGGCGATTCTCGAAACGCGTGCTGGTTGCGTTCGTGGCTGCGTCAGGCGTTGCGTTGCTGTGGATGGCGGTGGGCAGTTCGGACGGCAGCGTGCTCGGCGGGCACGAGCTGACGGGCCGGCAGTTCGGGATCGGAATGGTGCGGCTGCTCTATCCGTTCTTTGGTGGGCTGTTGCTCTTTCGGCTGGGGCGGCGGATTCGGATTCCGGGCGGTTTTTGGCTCTGTTCGTTGGTGTTGGCGGCGATTCTGTTTTTTCCGCGGCTGGGAGGCGAGCAACGATTGTGGCTCAACGGGCTGTATGAGTCGATCAGTATTCTGTTCCTGTTTCCACTGATTGTGTTGGCGGGAGCGGGCAGCCCGATCCGGGGCAAAGTGTCGGTCGGGATATGTAAGTTTCTGGGCGAAATTTCGTTCCCGCTCTATATTATTCATTATCCGTTCGTCTATTTGTTCATGGCTTACGTGAAAGAGCACGATCTGGGATGGCAGGAGAGCTGGCCCCTGATGATCGCCGTGGGAGTCGGGTGTGTCGTGCTGGCTTACGGATTCCTGAAACTCTTCGACGAGCCGGTTCGGGCCTGGTTGCGGAACCGCTTTCTGCGCCATGCGGCGCAGCGGTGAGTGTTCAGTCGTGCGGTTCAGCGTCCCGCAAAATCTGAATAGGAAAGCGGGCTCAAGCCCGGGTTCTAAGTCCCCAATCGGTTCCGTCGAAAGCTCTCCTGCTCCGTTTATTCCGAGAGGCACCGCAACTGAAAACCGTAGCCGCGGCGACTCGGATAGCTCGCCTCGGACCATGTCATCCGGAAATCCAAATCGAAACCGTTGATTCCGTCGGCAGTGGATGACCAGCTGTACCCGCAGTTGCCGACGCCGTACAGTGCCCCCAGTCGATTTTGTTCCCCTGAGTCGCGGTAGCCCGGGGCGGGGTGTCGAAAGGCGATGGAGTTGCCGGGAAAAACAAAAAAGGCTGTCGATCGTTTGATCGACAGCCTTTTTTTGTGCCCAGGACAGGAATCGAACCTGCACGCCTTGCGGCACACGCACCTGAAACGTGCGCGTCTACCTATTCCGCCACCTGGGCAAAAAGAAGCGCATCTGAAGTGGATGTGGGGACAAATGTAGGAGATTCTTTCGAGACCGCCAAATTTTTCCGGCGGAATTTTCGGACTCCCGTTCTCTTTGCCGCCCCGTCGGGTCGGAGAGAACTTAAAAAATCTCCTTCAGCGCCCGCAGATCCCGAATTTCGTGCCGCGGATGCTGGTCGTGTTCGATCCCCCGGAAATTGACGAACACCGACGGCATCCCCACCGTCGAAGCCCCGTAAATGTCCGTGTAGACATCGTCCCCGATCATGATGCACTCGTCCGGCCCCACCCCCGCCTTCCGCATCGCGTATTCGAAAATCCCCGGATTCGGCTTGCCGACCCCCGCAAACTCCGACGTCGTGATCCGGTCGAAAAACGGCTTCAGCCCCGCATGCTCCACCTTCAGGAACTGCACCTCGTTGAACCCGTTCGTAATCAGCGACATCGAATGCCCCTTCGTCTTGAGGTACTCCAGCACCTCCAGCGAGTGCGGCATCAGCGTATTGCACGTCGGCGAAATCCGCAGGTACTCGTTGCTCATGTCCATCGCCATCCGCTCGTCGTGAATGCCCGCCGACTCCAGCAGCCGCACGAACCGCTGGTTGCGCAGCGTCTCCCGATCCACGATGCCGTCCCTGTATTCCGTCCACAGCCGCTGGTTGATCTCCCGGAAAGTCTCGTAATACGAATCGAAATCCGGATACCGGTCGCCCAGCCCGAACGCTGCGAACAGTTCGCGCTGAGCCGTCTCCTGGTTCGTGCGCACATCCCAGAACGTATCGTCCAGGTCGAAAAAAAGATGCTTGTACTCCATAGAATGGAACGAGATTTGGTAACAAAAATAGGGAAAATTCATCGAAAATTATGCGGCCCGGCAAAGTGACAACCCGAGGCTGACATTTTGACATAAATTCGGTTTGGCACGACACTTGTACGGAAAGAGTCTGATCGAACACGAAATAAACAAATAAATACACACATACACTATTATGGGAAAGATTATCGGTATCGACCTCGGGACGACCAATTCATGCGTTGCCGTTATGGAAGGCAACGAACCCGTCGTCATTCCTAACAGCGAGGGACATCGCACCACGCCTTCGGTCGTGGCATTCACCGAAAACGGAGAACGCAAGGTCGGAGACCCGGCCAAACGGCAGGCGATCACCAACCCGAAACGGACGATCTTCTCGATCAAACGTTTCATGGGCGAGACCTACGACCAGGTCAAAAACGAACTCGGTCGTGTGCCTTATGTCGTGAAAGACGAACACGGCGTGCCGCGGATCGACATCGACGGGCGGTTGTACAGCCCGCAGGAAATTTCGGCCATGGTGCTTCAGAAAATGAAGAAAACCGCCGAAGATTACCTGGGACAGGAGGTCTCGGAAGCGGTGATTACCGTGCCGGCTTACTTCAACGACTCGCAGCGGCAGGCTACTAAGGAGGCCGGCGAAATCGCAGGCTTGAAAGTGGCGCGGATTATCAACGAACCGACCGCAGCCGCGCTGGCCTACGGGCTCGAAAAGTCCGACAAGGACATGAAGATCGCCGTTTACGACCTCGGTGGGGGGACGTTCGATATCTCGATCCTCGAACTCGGCGACGGCGTCTTCGAAGTGAAATCCACGAACGGGGATACGCACCTCGGGGGGGACGACTTCGACCACGTGATCATCGACTGCTGGCCGGCGAGTTCGAAGCGCAGCACCATGTCGACCTGCGGAAAGACCCGATGGCTTTGCAGCGTCTGAAAGAGGCTGCCGAAAAGGCCAAGATCGAGCTGTCGAGCGCTACCGAAACGGAAATCAACCTGCCGTACATCATGCCGATCGACGGCGTGCCGCAGCACTTGGTGACCAAGCTTTCGCGGGCGAAGTTCGAACAATTGGCGGATAAGCTGATCCACGCAACGATCGAACCGTGCCGCAAGGCGCTGGAAGATGCCGGTCTGACGGCTTCGCAGATCGACGACGTGATTCTGGTCGGCGGTTCGACCCGTATCCCGGCGATTCAGCAGGTCGTTAAGGACTTCTTCGGCAAAGAACCCTCGAAGAGCGTCAACCCGGACGAAGTGGTGGCTATCGGGGCGGCTATTCAGGGCGGTGTCCTGACCGGCGAGGTGAAGGATGTCCTGCTGTTGGACGTGACTCCGCTGTCGCTCGGCATCGAAACGATGGGCGGCGTGATGACCAAACTGATCGACGCCAACACCACGATTCCGAACCGCAAGTCGGAGGTCTTCAGTACGGCGACGGACAACCAGCCTTCGGTCGAAATCCACGTCTTGCAGGGCGAACGGCAGATGGCTCGCGACAACAAGACCATCGGGCGGTTCCACCTGGACGGGATTCCGGCAGCGCCGCGCGGTGTGCCGCAGATCGAGGTGACTTTCGACATCGACGCCAACGGGATTCTGAACGTTTCGGCCAAGGACAAGGGGACGGGTAAGGAACAGAGTATCCGGATCGAGGCCTCGTCGGGGCTGAGCGAAGCCGAAATCGAACGGATGCGTGCCGAAGCCAAGGCCAACGAGGCTAAGGATAAGGAGGAACGCGAACGGGTCGATAAGATCAACGGTGCCGACTCGCTGATTTTCAGTACGGAAAAACAGCTCAAAGAGTACGGCGACAAGATTCCGGCGGACAAGAAGTCAGCGATCGAGACGGCGTTGAACGGCTTGAAAGAGGCGCATAAATCTCAGAATCTGGCCGATATCGACAAGTATTCCGAAGGGCTGAATGCCGCATGGCAGGCCGCTTCGCAGGATATCTACAATGCGGGGAACGCCGCAGGCGGTGCTTCTTCGACCGGCGGTGCGGGAGCTTCGGGGTCGACGGGTTCGGCTTCGCAGGCGCAGCCGGAAGACGACGGGCCGCATGACGTGGAATTCGAAGAGGTGAAATAACATATACAGCTTGTGCTGTGTGCACTGATCGAAACAGGACGTTCGTGTCAGGTCTCCGCATAGGAGACCTGACACGAACGTTTTTGCAGGAGTCTGTCGGTGATTTTTTGTGCGAAGTTTGTCTGAGTTTCGGGGTGTCCACGGTTTGAGTCCTGCGGAGCCTAAGGCGCGCAAACAGAGAACGAGGCGAAGAGTTGGCTGAGCAAAAAAGTGGAAATGCGCAGCATTTCCCGTCCACGGGACGTGGGGCCCGCGCGGCCCGAGCGCAGTACCCTCAAACCAACCGCGCGCCGACGCTTAAAGAGGCGATTCAACTGTTTCGGCGATGAGCCGAAATAGTTGAATCGCGCAGGCGCGCGAACAAAAAACGGGGTAAGGAATTGGGCCGAGGCTGCCTTAGCGATACGTAGTATCGCTCCGTCCCGCCGGGGTCACCCGGAC
>NZ_JBQIQO010000005.1:0-86434 GCF_056799795.1 Rikenella sp. | reverse complement strand
GTCTGTCGGGCTGGGTTTTCTCGGCGGGGCGCTATAATGCGAGTATTACCCCAATGCGCCCCCGCCGGAAAACCACAGCCCAACGAAACAAGGCGGAGATAACCCGTGGTCGTCCCACGGGGACGACCTCTGCAAAAGTTCTTTGGGTACCTTTCTTTCAAGAAAGGTACGGTTCCAGCAGAGTACACAAAATAAACGAATGATTTTTTCCCGTCGGCACTTGCTTTCGGTCTACTCGCCCCCATTTGGTAGATCGAAAGGCCGGCGGGATTTTTATATCTTTCTCACACTATGGTAGAAGTACTTTACGAAGACAACCACGTGATCGTGGTCAACAAACGTCCCGGCGAGCTCGTACAGCCCGACCAGTCGGGAGGGCCCGCGCTGGAAGAGACCGTAAAGGATTATATCAAAGTGAAATACGCCAAGCCGGGAGCCGTTTTTTTGGGTGTCGTCCACCGGATCGACCGACCGGTCGGAGGCGCCGTACTGCTGGCCCGGACTTCGAAAGCCCTCGTTCGACTCAACGAACAGCTCAAACAGCGGAAATTCCGAAAGACTTACTGGGCGATCGTCGAAAACCGCCCCTCCGGCAACACGGCGGCAGGAGAGTTGAAACACTACATCGTTCGGAACGGAAAGACCAACAAATCGGCGGCTTACGAAACGTTCACGGCAGTTCCGGAGCGGCTGAGAGGGGAGGCGAAAGAGGCGATTTTACGATACAAACTTCTGGCTTCCGGCGACCGCTATCATCTGTTGGAGATCGAACTGCTGACCGGGCGGCACCACCAGATCCGGTGTCAACTCAGTAAGATCGGCTGCCCGATCAAAGGCGACCTGAAATACGGCGCGGCTCGCTCCAATAAAGACGGCGGGATATCTTTGTGGGCCAGACGCCTGAGTTTCGAACACCCGGTCACGCACAAAACGATTACCGTCGAAGCGCCGACACCGGCAGACGATACACTGTGGGCCTTTTTTGAGAGAGCGATCAACTCGAATGCGGAATAGTAGCAGAGAAAAAATCCATCATCACAATCGCCCCGGGCCACCGCGGCAGCAGCGAAGGCGCATTGTGGGGTGTCGGCATCGGTGGGTACATTTGGTCTTCCTCCTTTAGCAGGACTAACGGCGTGCTCTTGCACTTCCACACGATGTGGCTCAACCCCGGCGACGCGTACAACCGCGGCTACGGTTTTCAGTTGCGGTGCCTCTCGGAATAAACAGGACGGCGACCCTGAAAGAGTGGCTGCACTCTTTCCCGCTATTCGAGTTCAAAAGCGAAAGGCAACAATTCCGACACCATCGCCTCCCGAACCGAATCCCCCGTTCGATCCGCCATCAACACCCGTATATCCTGCGCGCCCTGTGCCCGCACCGCCTCCAGAAGCAGCTCCCGACACCCGCCGCACGGCGCCACCGGAACCTCCGAATCCGGCGAAGCGATCGCAATCGCCACTACCCGCAACTCCGGAAAAGTCGCCCGCGCATAATTCACCGCCACCCGCTCCGCACAACTCCCCAGAGGGTAAGCCCGATTCTCCTGATTGTTCCCGCACACAACCCCGCCGTCTTCCAAAAGCACCGCCGCACCCACCCGAAACCGGGAATAGGGCGCCCATGCCCGTTGCGCCGCCTCCAACGCCCTTGCCACCAATTCCTTGTCTTCCATAAGAAAAATCCGTTATTATTCCACCGACGGTTTCACCGCCCGCACCATATGCCGTTTGCCCAACGCTCCCGGCAACCGCACCACCTCGAACCCGGCCGTCCGCAAAGCCTGTTTGACCGTCCCCTTGGCCGAATAGGTCACCAGCACGCCGCCCGGCTTCAGAATCGAAAACATCCGCTCCATCACCTCCGCCGACCAGAGTTCCGGTTGCGCATCCGGCGCGAAGGCATCGAAATAGATCACATCGAAACGCCCCGCCAACGGCGCGAAATCGAACCGCAGCAAATCCGCCCGATACTTCGTCAGCCCGCATCCCGCTCCCACCTCGTGCCGGGCCCCGTCCCACGCCGCATCGTGCAATTCCAGGAAAAGCGGATCATCCGTATAGTTCAGCCGCGCCGCATCCTCCCGCTCCACCGGGTAGAGCTCGATCGCCCGATAATCCACCCGCCGCCCCGTCTCCGCAGCCCGCCGCAAGGTCAGCCACGCATTGAGCCCCGTTCCGAAACCCACCTCGAACACCGCCGGCTCCCGAGCGGGAACCGCCTCGAATCCGGCCCGGATATAGACATGCTCCGCCTCGCCCACCGCGCCTCGATCCGAGTGGTAGAACTCGCCCAGCACCGGATGGCGCACCGTCAACGAACCGTCTTCCGTCTCCAAAAACTCCATCGCGCCGCACCCGATTAACGCCGCACCAACTGCACCACATTCTCGACATGGTGCGTGTGCGGAAACATATCCACCGGCTGTACCTTCGTCACCCGGTAAGCCGAATCGAAAATCGCCAAATCGCGCGCCTGCGTCGCCGGATTGCAGCTCACGTAGACGATCCGTCGCGGAGACGCCGCCAGAATCGTCGCCGCCACATCGCCGTGAATCCCCGCCCGCGGCGGATCGAGAATAATCACGTCCGGACGCCCGTGTTCGGCAATGAACTCCGCATTCAGCACATCCTTCATATCCCCCGCGAAGAACAGCGTATTCCCGATCCCGTTGAGCGCCGAATTCTGTTTGGCATCCTCGATCGCCTCGGGCACATATTCGATCCCGACGACCCGTTTCGCCCTCGCCGCCACGAAATTGGCGATCGTGCCCGTCCCCGTATAGAGGTCGTAGACCACCTCATCGCCTGTCAGCTCCGCAAAATCGCGCGCCACCTTATAGAGATTATACGCCTGTTCCGAATTGGTCTGGTAGAACGACTTGGGATTGATCCGGAAGGTCAGATTCTCCATCCGCTCCTCCATATACGGCTTACCAGAGTAACAGAACACCTCCTGATCCCCGATGGAATCGTTCAGTTTCTCATTGATGATATAATTGAGCGAAGTAATCTCCGGAAACCGCACCCGCAAGTGCTCCAACAGAGCCGTCCGGGCCGCCGCATCCTCCCGTGCAAAGACCACTGTCACCATCACCTCGCCGGTCGTCGAAGTCCGGACAATGATATTCCGCAACAACCCCCGATGCTCCCGCAGGTTGTAAAACTCCATCCCGTTTTCCTGCGCGAACCGTTTGACCTCCAACCGAATGGCATTCGAAGGCTCCGGTTGCAGGTGACACCACTCGACATCCAGCACCTTGTCGAACATCCCCGGGATATGGAACCCCAGCGCATCGCCATCTCCCATAGCCGCCCCTTCGGCCACCTCCGCCCGCGGCACCCACCGCTTATCCGAAAAGGTGAATTCCAGTTTATTCCGGTAATATTCGCTCTTCTCCGACCCGATGATCGGCGAAATCTCCGGCAATTCGATCCCCCCCAGCCGTCGAAGCTGGTCGGCCACCTGCCGCTGCTTGTACTCCAGCTGCATCGGGTAGGGCAGCGCCTGCCACTTGCACCCCCCGCACTCGCCGTAATGTTTGCAGAAAGGCTCGACCCGAAGCGGCGAATATTGCACGAAATCCAGCACATACCCCTCCATAAACCGCCGCCGTTTGTTGTTGATCTGGACGCGAACCACATCGCCCGGCACCGTATGGGGCACGAAAACCACCACATCGTTGTATTTTCCCAGCGACTTTCCCTCGGCGGCTATATCGGTGATCTCCAGCGCCTCGATCTGCGGATATTTGCTCTTTCTCGGTTTCATAAATGATTGCTCGATTTCGGTATAGAGGCAAAGATACGGGTAAATTTCGTAAATTTGGAGGCGATAACCCTTTACCCTCCTCGCCTTATGCTCAAACTGGCCACCCTTACCTTCAACCCGTTCGGCGAAAACACCTACGTGCTGTTCGACGAGACGAAACAGTGCGTCCTCGTCGACGTCGGCTGCTCGACGGAACAGGAACGGCAGACCCTCGCCGCTTTCATCGAAAAAAACGACCTGCGACCTATGATGGCCATCAATACGCACGGCCATGTGGATCATATCTGCGGCGTGGAGTTCGCCAAACGGCAGTGGGGGATTCCTTTCGCCCTGCATCGCAACGACCGGCCCCTTCTGGAGATGGCCCACTGCTATGCCGATATGGGCTTCGACGTCGATCCGATTCCGACGGTGGACGTCGACCTCGCAGAGACCGAGACCATTCCGGTGGGAAACAGCACCCTCCGTATCCTCCAGACCCCGGGACACTCGCCGGGACACATCGCGATCCATGTACCGGACGCAGAGTTGTTGCTGACGGGCGACCTGCTATTCAAAGAGAGCATCGGTCGGACGGACTTGCCGGGCGGAAGCTATCCGACCCTGATGGAGAGCATTATCAGTCAGGTGATTCCGCTGGGCGGCGACACCCGCATCTTTCCGGGACACGGGCCGGGCAGTACCGTGGCGCACGAAGTGATGTTTAACCCGTTCATCGTCGAAGCGTTGCGCGGCGACGTCAACTACAAAAGCGATCGAACGACGCATGAGAATTGATATTATCACCCTGCTGCCCAAACTGTTGGACGGCGCCCTGAGCGAATCGATCATCAAGCGGGCACAGGACAAGGGGCTGGTCGAAATACACATCCACAACCTGCGGGACTACTGTGAGGACAAACATCGCACGGCGGACGACTACCCGTTCGGCGGCGAGGCGGGGATGGTCATGAAGGTAGAGCCGATCTATAAGATTATCACACAATTACGCTCCGAACGGGAGTACGACGAAGTTATTTACACCTCGCCGGACGGGGTGATCTATAACCAACAGGAGGCCAACCGGTTATCTATCTTAGGCAATCTGATCATCCTGTGCGGACACTACAAAGGGGTGGACTATCGGGTGCGAGAGCATCTGATTACGCGCGAGATTTCGATCGGGGACTATGTGCTGACGGGCGGCGAGCTGGCAGCGGCGATCATTACGGACAGCGTGGTACGGATTCTGCCGGGAGCGATCGGCGACGAGTGTTCGGCCCTGACGGACAGTTTCCAGGACAACCTGCTGGCACCGCCGGTTTATACGCGCCCGGCGGAGTTCAACGGGTGGCGAGTGCCGGACGTACTGCTGTCCGGGAATTTCGCCGAGATTTCGAAGTGGCAGGAAGATCAGGCTTTCGAGCGGACACAACGGCTGAGGCCGGATCTGTTGGAGACCAAATAACCGAACGACATGAAATATTACATCCTCTCCGGCGAGGCGTCCGGAGATTTGCACGGCTCGAACCTCATCAAGGGGCTGCTCGCGGCCGATCCGGAGGCCGAATTCCGTTTCTGGGGCGGCGACAAGATGGTCGAAGCGGCGGGCGACCGCGGACAGCTGGTCAAACACTACAAAGAGGCTTCGATCATGGGTTTTTGGGAGGTGCTCAAAAACCTGCGGCGGATCGGTCGACAGATGCGTTTCTGCCGGGAAGACATCGCGGCTTACCGTCCGGATGCGCTGATTCTCATAGATTATCCGGGCTTCAATCTGCGGATGGCGAAATTTGCCCACGAGCATCTCTGGCCGACAGGTGTCAACAGGCCGGAGGTCTTTTATTACATCGCCCCGAAGGTCTGGGCGTGGAAAGAGCGGCGCGTCAAGGATTTACGGAGATATGTCGACCGGCTCTTCATCATTTTCCCATTCGAAATCGACTATTTCCGGCGACATGGGATCGAGGCTTTCTATGCGGGCAATCCGCTGATGGACGCTATCGCCGGGCGACCGGCGGTGACGCCGGAGAATGACAAGGCTTTTCGGACAGAAAACGGTTTGGACGAGCGGTCGATCATTGCGCTGGTGGCGGGGAGCAGGGCTTCGGAGATTCGGTACAACCTACCGCCCATGGTGGCCGTGGCGCGACGGTTTCCGGAATATCAGTTTGTGGTAACGGGAGTTTCGTGGCTCGACAGATCGCTGTACGACAACTATTTACAGGGGAGCGACGTGCGGTTCGTCTGCGACCGGACTTACGAAACGATCGCCCGTTCGGCGGCGGCGCTGGTCACCTCGGGGACAGCGACGCTCGAAACGGCTTTGCTGGGGATTCCGGAGGTGGTCTGCTACCGCGGATCGGCTGTGAGTTTCTGGATTGCGAAAAAGGTGGTGAGCGCACGATTGCGCTTTATTTCGCTGGTCAATCTGATCCTCGACCGGGAAGCGATCCGCGAGTTGATCCAGACCAATTTTACGCCGGAGGCGGCGGAAGCGGAACTGCGTGCGGTGCTGCCGGGCGGGGTGAAACACGAGCGGATCATGCAGGATTTCGGGGAGTTGCGCCGGGTGGTGGGCGAGCCGGGAGCATCGGCGCGCGTGGCGGACGAGATGGTACGGTTATTACACGTAAATCATTCGAAATGAAGATTATCTGTATCGGCATGAACTACCCGGAACACGTCCGGGAGCTGCCGTCGGTGTGGGACGAACAGACGCCGCGGGAAACCCCGCGGGAGCCGGTCTTTTTCATCAAGCCGGACACGGCGCTGCTGCGGAACAACGATCCGTTCTACCTGCCCGACTTTTCGCAGGACGTGCAATACGAGTGCGAGTTGGTGGTGCGAATCAACCGATTGTGCAAGGGAATCGAAGAGCGGTTCGCCCATCGTTGTTACGAAGAGGTGGGGCTGGGAATCGATTTCACGGCCCGCGACCTGCAACGGCGGTGCAAGGCCGAGGGGCTGCCGTGGGAGATCGCCAAAGGATTCGACCACTCGGCGGCCATTGCGCCGGTCTTTGTGCCGAAGGCGGAATTGCCTGATATCCAAAACATCCATTTCTCGATGGATTTGAACGGCGAACGGAAACAGACGGGATGTACGGGAGATATGATTTTCAGCGTGGATCGGATCATTGCCTACGTGTCGCAGTTCGTCACCCTGCGGATCGGCGACCTGCTCTTCACCGGAACGCCGGTCGGGGTGGGACAAGTACATATCGGCGACCGGATTACCGCGGAATTGGAGGGGCGCCCTATGTTGGATTTCCAGATCAAATAACACCGAAAAATCGAGTGGAATTCAAAAATTTAGACATCATTCTCGCCAGCGGTTCACCGCGACGGCGAGAGTTATTGACCGGGATGGCGATCCCGTTTCGGGTGGCTGACGCTTATGCGGTCGAAGAGCGTTATCCCGCCTCGCTACCGCTGGCGGAGGTTCCGGGCTATCTCTCCCGACTGAAATCGGAAGCCTATCCGAAGCCGCTGGAGGAGAACCAGATACTCATCACGGCCGACACCCTCGTTTTGCACGGCGAACGGGCGCTCGGCAAGCCGCAAGACCGACAGGCGGCTATCGAAATGCTGAATACCTTGTCGGGAGGCACACACCACGTCACAACCGGCGTGACGATTCGGAACCATGCGGCACAAGTCACCTTTTCGGAGACTACGGCGGTAACGTTCGGGACGCTTTCTATGGACGAAATCGCCTTTTACGTCGACACCTTCCGACCGTACGACAAGGCGGGGGCATACGGCATTCAGGAGTGGATCGGCTACGTGGGAATCGAGCGCATCGACGGATCGTTCTACAACGTCATGGGGCTGCCCACGCGGCTTTTGTACACGAAACTGACCGACTTTATACGGACACGATACAGTGCTAATCATAAATCCATGAACGAGATATGAAAAAATCGACTCTATTCGCTCTGACCTGCGGCCTCCTGCTGTTCAGCCGCTCTGCGGTGCGGGCCGACGAGGGGATGTGGCTGCCGAGCCTGATCGAACAGGGGCGCATCAAAGATATGCGCGCCAAGGGATTCCGGCTCAAGGCACAGGACTTGTATGCCGTGAACCGGGCCAGCCTGAAAGACGCCATCGTGCGGTTCGGCAGCGGCTGCACCGGCGAACTGATCTCCGATCAGGGACTCCTGATCACCAACCACCATTGCGGGTACGGACAGATTCAGCAGCACAGCTCCGTGGAACACGACTACCTGACCCACGGTTTCGCCGCCATGAACCGCAGCGAAGAGCTGCCCAATCCGGGCCTCGTCGTGAGCTTTCTGGTCGAGATGAGCGATGTGACCGACCGGATTCTGGACGGCGTCACCCCGGAGATGAGCGAAGCGGAGCGGCAAAAAAGAATCGACGCCAACAAAGAAGCCGTCGTCCGGGCGGCTACCGAAGGTAATCACTACAAAGCTTCGGTCGAAGCGTTGTACTATGGGAATCAATACTTTATGTTCGTCTACGAAGTATTCGAAGACGTGCGGCTGGTTTTCGCTCCGCCGTCGGCGGTGGGTAAGTTCGGAGGCGACACCGACAATTGGATGTGGCCGCGACACACGGGCGATTTCTCGATCTTCCGCGTCTATGCGGGGCGGGACAATAAACCTGCAAAATATTCGCCGGACAATGTGCCGTACGTGCCGAAAAAATCGTTCACCATCTCGCTGCGCGGGATGCGGCCCGGCGATTTCACCTTCGTCTACGGATTTCCGGGGCGAACTTACCAGTACCTGCACTCCGAGGCCGTTCGCTACATCGAAGAGAAGAGCGACCCGCACAAAGTAAATCTGCGGACGTTGCGGCTGAACATCATGAACCGGGCGCAGGCGGCCGATCCGAAAGTACGGATCCAGTATGCGGCGAAGAACGCCAGCGTGTCGAACGCCTGGAAAAAGTGGCAGGGCGAGATGAAGGGGTTGCAGCGTTTGGGAACGGTCGATAAGAAACGCGACTTCGAAGCGAAATTCGAAGTCTGGGCGGCCGATAAGCCGGAATATGCGGGCACCACGCGGAGGCTGGCGGCGCTGTACGACTCGCTGGAGCCGTATGCCTTTGCCCGGGACTACCATGCGGAGGCCGTGCTGGCCATCGAGCTGCTCAAGTTCGCCGGAAAATTTGCCGACGCCAAAGATTTGACTCCGAAGACACTCGCCAGATTACAGACCGATGCCGACCTCTTTTTCAAAGACTACTCCGCGGCTATCGACCGGGAGACGGCGGGGGCGCTGATGAGCGAATACCTCCGCAACGTTCCGGAACGATTCCGGCCGAACGGAGCAACCACGGATATGGCAGCGATTTTCGACTCCAGCCTCTTCACCGATTCGACCCGGGTAAACCGCCTGCTGGCCTCGGAAGATACGACCGCCCTGCACGGCACCATCGACAACGATGCCGCCGTACAGGCCTATCGGGCTTTCACGGAGGTCTACAAAAACCGGATCGAACCGACTTATGCGGCGCTGAACAAACAGATCGACCGCGAATACCGCACCTACATGCGGGGCATGATGGAGATGCGGCGGGGCGAACACGCGTTCTATCCGGACGCCAACTCGACCTTGCGCATCGCCTACGGCAAGGTGGACGGCTACCGACCGGCGGACGCGATCTGCTACGAACCCGTCTCGACCCTCGACGGGGTGATGGAGAAGGACAATCCGGAGATCTACGACTACGACGTGCCGGCCCGGCTGCGGCAATTGTACGAGACGAAAGACTACGGCCGGTGGGCGGTGAACGGGACGGTGCCGGTGGCCTTCATCGCCACGAACCACACCACGGGCGGCAACTCGGGCAGCCCGGTGCTGAACGCCCGGGGCGAGTTGATCGGCGTGAACTTCGACCGCTGCTGGGAGGGGACGATGTCCGACCTGGAGTACGATCCGGTCGTGTGCCGCAATATCGCGCTGGACATCCGCTACGCCTTGTTCCTGATCGACCGGGTTGGCGGCGCGGGCTATCTGTTGGACGAAATGAAATTTGCGAAATAGAGACATGATTCGGAGTCGTCTGGAAAAACTGCGGGAGTGGATGGCGGCGGAGGAGGTCGAGGCTTTCATTGTGCCGTCGAACGACCCTCATTTCAGCGAACACGTCGCTCCGCATTGGGCCTGTCGGGCGTGGATCAGCGGGTTCGACGGGTCGGCGGGGACGGTGGTCGTGACACGGAGAGGAGCTGCCCTGTGGACCGATTCGCGCTACTTTCTGCAAGCCGAAGCGCAGCTCGACGGAAGCGGTATCGAACTCCAGCGGATGGGACTGGTCGGGACACCGGAGGTGATGGAGTGGCTGGCCGCACAGTCCGATGTGCGGCGGATCGGCATCGACGGTCGTTTGTTCAGCCACCGGGCTTTCCTGCGGCTGGCGGACGAGGCGGCGGAGGGGGGAATGACCTTGGTCGACTGCTCCGATCCGTTCGACACGATTTGGGACGGAAGACCGGACATTCCGGCCGAACCGGCCGCGATTTTAGAGGAACGATACAGCGGCGAATCGACCCGATCTAAATTGCAGCGTCTTCGGATACCGGATGATGGCATTCCGGAGGCGGTGCGGCTGGTCGCCGTACTGGACGAAATCGCCTGGACGCTGAATATCAGGGGCACAGATATCGAATACAATCCGCTCGTCATCAGTTATCTGTCGGTCGAACCGGAACGCGCGCTGCTCTTCACCGTACCGGAACGATTCGGCCCGCGGGAATGGGAACAATTGGCTGCCGAGGGGGTGGAAGTACGGGCTTACGAGGCTTTCGACGCTTACCTCGCTACGCTGGCGAATCGACCGGTTGTGGTACATCCGGAGGGGCTGGATCAGTTTCATTACGCCGCTTTGGAAGCTGCCAGAGCTCGAATCGAAGAGGAGACAACGCCTTACAGTTCGATCGCCCTGCTGAAAGCCGTCAAAAACCCGATCGAAATCGACGGATTCCGGCGGGCGATGGAGGTGGACGGAGCGGCATTGGTGCGGTTCGAACGGTGGCTCGAACAGACGGTCGAAGCGGGCGGGCGGCCTACCGAACGGGAGATCGCCGACCGGTTGCATGCTTTTCGGGCAGCCGATCCCGATTTCCGCGGCGAAAGTTTCGAAACCATTGCCGGATATGGTTCGCATGGGGCGATCGTACACTATGCCGTCTCCGAGGAGAGCGACCGGGCGATCGGCACCGACAGTTTTCTGCTGATCGACAGCGGCGGGCAGTACCCGTTCGGAACGACCGACATCACGCGCACCTACCATTTCGGCGCGCCCACGGAGGAGCAGCGGAGGGATTATACCGCCGTTTTGCGGGGGATGATCGACCTGAGCGCCGCGCAGTTTCCGGTCGGGACACGAGGCGCTCAGTTGGACGTGCTGGCGCGCCGTTACCTTTGGAAAGCCGGGCAGAACTACCTGCACGGGACTGGGCATGGGGTAGGGCACTGCCTATGCGTGCACGAAGGGCCTCAGTCGATCCGGATGAACGAAAATCCGGTAACCTTGCAACCGGGCATGGTACAGAGCTGCGAACCGGGATTATACCTCGCGGGGAGGCACGGGATACGAATCGAAAACCTGACGCTGGTGACGGAAGAGGGGTGTCCGGCCGGTTTTCTGCGGTTCGAACCGCTGACCTTGTGCCCCATCTCGCTGCGGGCCGTCGAAACTGCGGCGTTGGACGCCGACCAGCGCGACTGGCTGAACCGGTATCATGCCGCAGTGTATGAACGACTCTCGCCCCGGCTGACGCCCGAGGAGCGCGCCTGGTTGGCGGAGAAGACGCGCCCGATTTAGGCACGCTTCTTGATATTTCCGACGTTCGGTACAAACCCTTATAAACTATCGAACAATGGAATACGAAACGATTACCGGCTTCGATCCGAAGCGTTATTTAGGAAAATGGTACGAAATCGCCCGGTTCGACTACCGGTTCGAACGTGATATGTATGCCGTCACCGCCGAATACAGTTTGCGGTCGGACGGCAAGATACGAGTCGTGAATACCGGTCGGCGCGGTTCGCCCGACGGCCCGACAGTCACCGCAGCGGGCAAGGCGAAATTAGGAGCTCCGAAAGACCCCGTCCGTCCGGGTTTTCTGAAAGTCTCCTTCTTCGGGCCTTTCTACGCACCGTACTACATTCTGGCCTTGGATCCGGACTACCAATACGCCCTCGTGGCGGGTAAACGGCACAAAACGCTGTGGATTCTCTCCCGGCAACCGCAACTGTCGCAGGAAACGACGCAACAGCTGCTCGATGTGGCCCGACAACGCGGTTTCGACACCTCGAAACTCCATTTCACCAAATAGAACGACCGGACACCATACTAAAAAACCGCGGGGACATTTCATGAATAAAATGTCCCCCCGCCGCTTTATAGCAAAAATATCCCTCACGGATTATAGAGGTCGAAATTCCGGAAGTTGAAAATCGCCTCCGTCATATCGCGCATCTCCCGCGCCGCCGTATGCCCCGGCTCCAACTCCAACGCCCGGTTGAAATCGTTGAGCGCCCGACCGAAATCATTCTGTCGATAATACGATCGTCCCCGTTCGAAATAGAAATCCGCCCCTCTGGTCACCCCGTACAATCCCCGTTCACGGATATAAGCCTGCACCGCCTCCGGCACCGCACCCTCCGCCAAATCTCCGCCCGAGGCCAACGCCCGCCGGATCGACGTCGAGTCGATCTCGAATCCCGGCGCCTGCGCCATCTCCGGCGAAGCCACGCCGCCGCCTCGCGGATAGAACAGAAAACGCACCAACCGCTGCAACTCCTCCGACCGATGCCACCGCGGCAACTGGTCGGCAATGTCGCTGCCCGCCAGAATCGTAAATACCGCATCCGGATAGAGACGTTGCAGATACTCGATCGTGTGAATCGTGTAAGAAGGGTAGGGCAGATCGCGTTCGACATCGCAAACCCGGAGCCGCGCCTCGCCGATCTCCTCCAAAGCCAACCGCACCATCTCCAGCCGATCCTCAAAAGGAGCCAGCTCCTCCGGACTTTTCAACGGATTTTGCGGCGACACCACCATCCACACCTCCTCCGCCAACTCCCGCTCCACCACATACCGCGCCACCGCCAGATGCCCGCCGTGCACCGGATTGAACGACCCCATCAGGAGCGCGATTCGTCTCTCTCCGCTCCGCCTCATCGCCCGGCCAGAAAATCGCCGACCACCCGCCGCGCCTCCGCATAAGCCGTCTCCAGGTCGTCATTGACAATCACCCGGTCGAATTTCGACGCATAGGCGATCTCCTGTTCCGCCTTGGCCAGCCGCCGTTCGATCGCCTCCGGCGAGTCGGTGCCGCGCCCCTCCAACCGGGCCCGCAACACCTCCACCGACGGCGGCATGATGAAGATCGACAAAGCCTGATCGCCGAACAACTTTTTGATATTCAACGCCCCCACGACATCGACATCGAAGACTACCACATGTTCCCGATCCCAAATCCGGTCGATTTCGGCCCTCAACGTCCCGTAGCACGTTCCGGCATAGACCTCCTCCCACTCCACGAACTCGCCTTGTTCCACCCGCGCCCGAAACTCCGCGTCGTCCATAAAGTAGTAGTCCACCCCGTCGCGTTCCGCCCCCCGCGGCGCCCGCGACGTGGCCGAAATCGAAAACTCCAGCTCCGGAAAGCGCTCCAGCAGATGCCGAACGATCGTCGTTTTACCCGATCCCGACGGTGCCGAGAATATCAAGACTTTGCCCATAGCTCGAAACGTTTTTTACAAGAGGTTGAGTAACTGTTCCTTGATCTTTTCCAACTCGTCCTTCATCCGCACCACCAGCTTCTGAATCCCCGCATGGTTCGCCTTGGAGCCCGTCGTATTGATCTCGCGTCCGATCTCCTGCGCGATGAAACCCAACTTGCGTCCCACCCCCTCCGACTCCCGGGCCACCGTCCGGAAGTAGTCGCAATGCTGCTTGAGCCGCACCTTCTCCTCCGTGATATCGAACTTTTCGAGGTAGTAGATGATCTCCTGCTCGAACCGGTTATGGTCTACCTTCACCTGCAACGCCTCCAGATTGTCCCTCAACCGCGCCCGCACCGTCTCGATCCGCTCTCCCTCCAGCGGCACGATCTGGGCCGCCAGCTCCTCGATCGTATCGATCCGTTTCAGGAGGTCTGCGATAAGCACCTCACCCTCCTGCTCCCGGAACCGGTTCAGGTTCTCCACCGCCTCGTTCACCGCTTCGGCCAATGCCGTCCACTCCTCCGGATCGACCCTCACCATCTCGGTCTGCATCACCTCCGGCAGCCGCAACACCGCCGTCATCAGCGGTTCGTTTCCGTTCGTATCGCCCACCTCGCTCCGCAGCCGCACGAGCTGCTCATAGTAGGATTTGAACAACGCCGCATTGATCGTCCCGCCGCACCCGGTCTTGGCCCCTCCGAGGTTCTCGAACGAGACGCAGAGGTCTACCTTTCCCCGCCCCAACGCCTTACCCACCGTATTGCGGATGTCGTACTCCTTCTCCCGATACAGGGTCGGAATCCGCACCGACATATCCAACTGTTTGCTGTTCAGACTCTTGATTTCGACGATTATTTTGCGCTGCTTCGTGTGCCGTTCGGCACGACCGTAGCCGGTCATCGACTTTACCATAACGATTCACTGATTTATACCGAGCAAATATAACGCGAATTTCTCATTTTTCCCTCGGGCCTCAGCTCCCGGCGCCTCGCCCCGGAACAAAATCCCCCTGAAAATTTCACGATTGGATAATATTTTCCGATATTTGGGCTTTCTCTCCGCCGGACTTCCGGCCACCCGAACAGGCGTACATCTTAAGAAATACAAACTCGATATGAAGAAACACAACTTTTCCGCCGGGCCTTCGATCCTGCCCCGCGCAGCGGTCGAAAACGCCGCCAAAGCCGTACTGGACCTCAATGGTATCGGGCTTTCGGTGCTCGAAATATCGCACCGCACCAAGGATTTCGAAGAGGTGCTGGACGAAGCGGTAGCGCTGTTCAAAGAGCTGCTGCACATCCCGGAAGGGTACAGCGTACTGTTCCTCGGCGGCGGGGCGAGCATGCAGTTCTGCATGGTGCCGTTCAACCTGCTGGAAAAGAGAGCCGGGTATATCAATACCGGGGTGTGGGCCAAAAAGGCGCTGAAAGAGGCCAAACTGTTCGGCGAGGTCGAAACGGTGGCTTCGTCGGAAGACAAGAACTTCTCGTACATTCCGAAAGGATACACGATTCCGACGGATCTGGACTATCTGCACATCACGACCAACAACACGATCTTCGGGACGGAGTACAAGACCGACATCGACTCGCCGGTGACGCTCGTGGCGGATATGTCGTCGGACATTCTTTCGCGGCCGGTGGACGTGTCGAAATACGGCCTGATCTACGGCGGGGCACAGAAGAATCTGGGGCCGGCGGGGGTGACTTTCGTTATCGTCCGCAACGACATATTGGGCAAGGTTTCGCGACCGATTCCGACCATGCTGGACTACCGCACGCATGTGGAGGGCGGATCGATGTTCAACACGCCGCCGGTGTTCCCGATCTACGTAGTGCGCGAAACGTTGAAGTGGCTCAAGTCAATCGGCGGCGTTCCGGCGATCCAGAAACTGAACGAAGAGAAAGCGGCGCTTCTCTATAACGAAATCGACCGCAATTCGATGTTCACGGGCACTGCGGCACAGGAAGACCGCTCGCTGATGAATGTCTGCTTCGTCTACAGCGACGCGCACAAGGATCTGGAACCGAGTGCGTTCCTCGATTTCGCCAAAGAACGCGGCATGGTGGGAATCAAGGGTCACCGCCTGGTGGGGGGCTTCCGTGCTTCGCTCTACAATGCGATGCCGAAAGAGAGTGTCCAGGCGCTGGTAGACTGCATGCAGGAATTCGAAAAACAGTACATTTAACTGTATTCTTTGTGCCTGCTGGAACCGTACCTTTCTTGAAAGAAAGGTACCCAAAGAACTTTCATGATAGCTACGCTACGCCTCAGGCTCCGCAGTCCTCAGTCTTCGCGATTACGTTTGGGTCGGGGTTTTCCGGGCGCGTTAGGGTAATTCCCACATTATCGCGCCCGGAAGAATCCCCGGCCCAAAGAAAAGGCCGAGACTTGGGCCGCCGGCAGCTGGAGGATGCGCTAGCATCCGTCGAAAGTCTTTTTGGTTCTTTTTCTTCAGAAAAAGAACAGTTCGAGGCGATAAATCAATGACAATAAATGTACGTTAAACGATTTGTTATGAAGATATTAGTAGCGACCGAGAAACCTTTTTCGAAACAAGCCACCGACGGCATCGCAGCTATTGCCCGCGAAGCAGGATACGAGTGCGCCTTACTCGAAAAATATACCTCCGTTGACGAACTGAAAACCGCCGTCGCGGACGCCGACGCGCTGATCGTGCGGTCGGATAAAGTGACAGCAGATGTAATTGCAGCAGCGCCGAAGTTGAAAATCGTGGTTCGGGCCGGGGCAGGGTATGACAACCTCGACCTGGCGGCCTGCACCGCACGCGGGATCGTAGCGATGAACACCCCGGGACAGAACTCCAATGCAGTGGCTGAACTGGCCATCGCGATGATGATCTTCATGGCCCGCAACCAGTTCACGCCGGGGACAGGAACCGAAATCAGCGGCAAACGGCTGGGGATCCACGCTTACGGAAACGTGGGGCGGATCGTGGCGCGGTACGGAAAGGCATTGGGGATGGAGGTATCTGCCTACGACCCGTTCATTACCGACCCGACCATCTTCGCCAACGACGGAGTGAAGATGGCTTCGTCCGTGGCCGAACTGTACCGGAATAGCGACTACCTGTCGCTGCACATTCCGGCGACGGCAGAGACCAAGGGCTCCATCGGCTACGACCTGCTGATGTCCATGCCGAAAGGCGCTACGCTCGTCAACACGGCACGCAAAGAGGTGATCGACGAGGCGGGTTTGGCCAAGGCTCTCGAAGAGCGGACAGACTTGAAATATATCACCGACATTCTGCCGGACACCGCAGCCGAGCTGACCGAGAAATTCGGCAAACGCTTCTTCACCACCCCGAAAAAGATGGGAGCGGAGACCGCAGAGGCCAACGTGAATGCCGGGTTGGCGGCGGCACGGCAGATTGTGTCGTTCCTGAAAGACGGAGTGACTAAATTTCAGGTGAATAAATAGACTTATGGTACAGATCAAACCTTTCAAGGGAATACGGCCGCCGGCAGCCTGGGCCAAAGAGGTCGCTTCGCGCCCGTACGACGTGCTGAACTCCGCAGAAGCCAAGGCGGAAGCGGGAGAGAAATCGCTGCTCCATATCATCAAGCCGGAAATCGACTTCGACCCGATCATCGACGAACACTCCACTCAGGCTTACGACCAAGCTGTGGCCAATTTTAAAACGTGGAAAGCCAACGGCTGGCTCGTGCAGGACGACAAGGAACATTACTACGTCTATGCCCAGACGATGGACGGACGGACGCAGTACGGCCTGGTGGCAGCGTGCCATTTTCAGGACTACGTCGACGGCAAGATCAAGAAGCACGAACTGACCCGGCCGGACAAGGAGGAAGACCGCATGATCCACGTGCGGAACCAGAACGCCAATATCGAACCGGTATTTTTCGCCTATCCCGCACAGGATGAGATGGATACCATCATCCGCCAAGTTACGGCTTCGAAAGCACCTGAATATGATTTCGTTGCCGAGGGGGACGGGTTCGGACATAAATTTTGGGTGATCGACGATCCGGAGACGATTGCGCGGATTACGGAAATTTTCGCCCGAATTCCGGCTTTGTATGTGGCGGACGGACATCATCGGACAGCTGCCGCGGCGCGGGTAGGGGCCGAAAAAAAGGAGGCTCTTCTCAAAGCCGGGGGGACGTATACCGGTACGGAAGAATTCAACTATTTTCTGGCAGTGATTTTCCCGGACAACCAGCTGAAAATCATCGACTACAACCGGGTGGTGCGGGATTTGAACGGCTTGACGCCGACGCAACTCCTCTCAGCTTTGGAAGCCGATTTTATCGTGACGAAAAAAGGCAAAGAGATTTATAAACCGACTGAATTACATGACTTTGCCATGTATCTGGGAGGGGAGTGGTACGAACTCAAGGCCAAACCCGGAACCTACGACGATAGCGATCCGATCGGGGTATTGGATGTCACGATCCTGTCGAATCTGGCATTAGACAAAATCCTTGGAATCAAGGATTTGCGGACAGACAAACGCATCGACTTCGTCGGCGGGATTCGGGGCCTTAAGGAGTTGGCCGACCGCGTGGACAGCGGGGAGATGGCCGTGGCGTTCGCTTTATATCCGGTCTCGATGAAACAACTGATCGACATTGCCGATACGGGAAATATCATGCCGCCGAAAACCACCTGGTTCGAACCGAAACTGCGGTCGGGACTGGTGATCCACTCGCTTGACGAGTAAAACGACGCACAGAAGTTTGGGTATCGAAATAAGTCGATCCTTAAAAAATAGGGTAACAGATAGTTACCCTATTTTTTATGCTTTTGGCCTCCGTATCCGAACTCAAACTACCCCCTGTGCCGAACAACATTCCCCGTACATTTGTACGTTAGTATTGGGCACAAACTCCAGAACATACGCCATGGCCAAAATAAAAGGAAAGATCGTCGTAGACATCGAACGTTGCAAAGGTTGCGGCGTCTGCATCGAGGCCTGTCCGACACAAACCATCGAACTGAACCCGCAAGTCAACTCCAAAGGGTACAACTACTGTTATATGGCAGCTCCCGACGCCTGTATCGGATGCGCCGGGTGTGCCGTAGTATGTCCGGACAGCTGCATCGTCGTTTACCGCGAGAAAAAAGAAGCATAAGAGATGGAAGATATCAAACTGATGAAAGGGAACGAAGTGCTCGCCTACGCCGCCGTGCGGTGCGGGGCTGACGGCTACTTCGGATACCCCATCACCCCGCAGTCGGAGGTCTTGGAGACACTGACCGAACTGCGGCCTTGGGAGACCACCGGCATGGTCGTATTGCAGGCCGAGAGCGAGGTGGCATCGATCAATATGGTTTACGGAGGCGCGTCGGTGGGGAAACGCGTCCTGACCTCGACATCGAGCCCGGGACTCTCGCTGATGTGTGAAGGGCTCTCTTATCTGGCGGGCGCGGAGCTGCCGTGCGTCGTGATCGACGTATCGCGCGGCGGGCCGGGGCTGGGGACGATCCAGGCGTCGCAAGCCGACTATTTTCAGGTCGTGAAGGGTGGGGGACATGGCGACTACCGGATGCCGGTACTGGCGCCGAACTCGGTGCAGGAGATGAACGACTTCGTGGACTTGGCATTCGAATTGGCTTTCAAGTACCTGAATCCGGCCATGATTCTGGCCGACGGCGTGATCGGACAGATGATGGAGAAGGTGCGGCTGAGCCCGCAGAAACCGCGCCGAACGGAAGAAGAGATACGCAAAGAGTGTCCGTGGGCGGCACTCGGGAAAGGCGCACACAGAAAAGAGCGAAATATCGTGACGTCGTGCTACATCGATCCGGAGACCATGGAGCGGCACAACCACAAGTTGCAGGCGAAATACGAGCGGATGGAGCGCGAAGAGGTGAGGGTTGAAGAGATGGAGGTCTCCGATGCGGAATATGTACTGGTGGCTTACGGAGCCTCGTCGCGGATCTGCGCCAAAGTGGTCGAAGACGCACGCGCAGCGGGATTGAAAGTCGGGCTGATCCGTCCGATCACCCTGTTCCCGTTTCCGAGCGAAGCGATCCGCCGGGCGGCACAGCATGCCAAAGGGTTCTTGTCCGTGGAGTTGAGTATGGGGCAGATGATCGAGGACGTGCGAATGGCGGTGGGGAACGCCGAAATACCGGTGCGACACTTCGGACGTACCGGAGGGATCATCCACTCGCCGCGCGAAGTCTACGAAGCCCTCAAGCAATTTATGACTGAAACCGGAGGATTGTAAGCTATGGCAGAGACACCTATATTCGAAATAGCCGAAACCGACGCCAATCGGGTTTACGACCGTCCGCGCTTGTTGCTGGACGCCACGATGCACTACTGTCCGGGGTGTTCGCACGGGACGGTGCATAAGTTAGTGGCCGAAGCGATCGACGAGCTCGGCGCAGAGGACAAAGCCATCGGGATTACGCCGGTGGGATGTGCGGCTTTTCTGTACAACTACATCGACATCGACTGGATTCAGGCATCGCACGGGCGGGCGCCGTCGGTGGCTACGGCCGTGAAGCGGCTTTGCACCGACAAACTCGTCTTCACCTATCAGGGGGACGGCGACCTGGCGGCCATCGGGACGGCCGAAGCCATCCATGCGGCGAATAGGGGAGATAACATTGCGATTATCTTCATCAACAACGCGATATACGGGATGACCGGCGGACAGATGGCACCCACCACGTTGTTGGGGATGAAAACCGCCACCACGCCGATGGGACGGACGCCGGAGTTGAACGGTTATCCGTTCAAAGTGGCCGACATGCTCGCTTTGCTGGACGGAGTAACCTATGTGACGCGGCAGAGCGTCAATTCTCCGGCCAATGTGCGGCGAGCGAAGAAAGCGATTAAAAAAGCGTTCGAAAATTCCATCGATAACAAAGGATTTTCCTTTGTCGAAATCGTGGCGACCTGCAATTCGGGCTGGAAACTGTCGCCCGTGGCGGCCAATCGGTGGATGGAAGAGAACATGCACGCCACCTACCCGTTGGGGGATTTGAAAGACACGACCTCGGCCGGAGCGGCTGTTGAAAAATAACGACACACTATGAAAGAAGAGATCATTATAGCCGGCTTCGGAGGTCAGGGCGTTTTGTCGATGGGCAAAATTTTGGCCTACTCGGGCGTGATGCAGGGTCAGGAGGTGAGTTGGATTCCATCCTACGGGCCGGAGATGCGGGGCGGGACGGCCAACGTCACGGTGATTCTGAGCGACCGGAAGATCAGTTCACCGGTCTTGCAGGAGTTCGATACGGGAATCGTGCTGAACCAGCAGTCGTTAGACAAATTCGAAGAGTCGATCAAGCCGGGCGGGACTTTGCTCTACGACCCGAACGGCATCACCCGGGCGCCGCGCAGAACGGATCTGGATATCTATATCATCGACGCGGCAGTCGAAGCGGCCCGGAGCGGGAATGCCAAGGTATTCAACATGTTCGTCTTGGGAGCTTTTCTGAAAATCAAGCCGTTGGTGACGATCGAGAAGGTGATCGAAGGATTGCGGCATTCGTTGCCGGAGCGGGCACACAAGATGATACCGGCCAATGAGGCGGCTCTGCGCAAAGGGATGGAGCTGGTGAAAAAGGCGGAGTGACTCTTCGCCACCCCGCCTGAATCTCAAGATTTCGACCGATTCAGCGACCGGCGCAAAATCGGAAATCGCGCAATCCCATGTCCAATCGCCACCACACCGGTGGCGATTCCGATTTTGTAGTGCCACAGTCCGACAGGCGAGTGCATCCCTTTCACACCGAGCAGCACAAGCCCCGTAATCACCAGACCCGGAAACAGCAGCGACAATCCTGCCGTCCACTTACTCTTTCGGCCGATTCCGCCCCTGACAATCCCACGATACCAAGCCTGATGCGTCGTCACATGAAACACGACCGCAATCAAAAACGCGAGACTCGTCAAGATGTGCAGGAAAGTCCACACATGCCACCACCCTCCGTGGTGATGTCCATGCCCTGCCGCATGCAATCCCAGTCCGGTGAAGAACGACAAGGCAAAAGCCGGAATCAACACCCAATCGATCACAAAAATCTTTTTCATCGTTTCGCTTATTTCATTCGGAACACAGCCCGTTCCGATCGATCCCCGTCGCCACCACCTCCACCACCCGGCTGGTCAGGTGCGCGCCCGAGAAGAGCGGCAAACCGACCTTCATCAGATAGTCGCCCGAAAAACGCTGCCCATCGTCCCCCCAATCCGATCGCGCACCCGGCATCCGGTTGATCTCCCGCACCGTGTAAATGCGTTGCGGTTCCAGCCCATCGAGCCGCACATTCCGAATCGGTGCCGAGAACCTCGGATTGCGGTTGAAAGCGAAGACGACCGCCCGCTCCCGCCCCTTATCGGCATACATCACCGCCGAATGTTCGCCCGAGTAAGGCGACACCAGCCGATAGAGATCCCCGTCGAGAATCACCGGTTTCAGTCGGTTGTAGTTCGCCACCGCCGCCCGCGCAAACTCCCGCTCCGGCTCCGAAAGCTCATCCACCCGGATATCGAATCCCAATTTCCCCATCATCGCCACATCCGTCCGGAACTTCAACGACTGCTTTCCCCACGACGTTACGTGCGCCGCCGTAGCCTTGGCCGGAAAGAGATACGAGTAGCCCCACTGGATAAAAATCCGCTCCACCGGATCCGTATTATCGCTCGCCCAAAACTCCGTGAAGTAGCGCAACCCTTCGTAATCGGTCCGTCCCCCGCCACCCGAACAGAGCATCATCGGCAGAGTCGGATACTTGGCCGCCACCCGGTCGAGCACCCGATACAAGCCCCGCACATAGTCGACATAGAGGTTCGACTGTTTGTCCGCCCCGAGATAAGGCGAGTAGATGTTGGTGATCGGGCTGTTGCAATCCCATTTGAAGTAAGCGATCTCCGGATAACGCGTCAGGAGGCCGTCCACCACCCCGAACACGAAGTCCTGCACCGCCGGATTCGACAAGTCGAGCACCATCTGATTTCGGTAGAGGTACTCCTCGCGGTTCGGCAGGTGGATCACCCAATCCTTGTGTTTTTCATACAGTTCGCTCTTCGGATTGACCATCTCCGGTTCGATCCAGAGGCCGAACTTCACCCCCTCTTTTTTGGCCGCCGCCGTCAGCGCGCCGATCCCTTCCGGCAGCTTGGCCCGCGTCTCTTGCCAGTCGCCCAGCCCCGCCCGGTCGTTCGAACGCGGATATTTGTTTCCGAACCAACCGTCGTCCAACAGGAACATGTCCACCCCGAGCTCCGCCGCATCGGCAATGATCCGCTCCAGTTTCGCCTGGTCGAAGTCGAAATAGGTCGCCTCCCAGTTGTTGAGCAACGTCATCCGGTCGCCCATGCCATCCTTGATCCGGTATTTCCGCGCCCAGTTGTGCAGGTCGCGACTCGCCGCCCCCGTTCCCTCCGTACTGTAGGTGAAGATGAAGTCCGGCGTACGGAACACCTCGCCCCGCGGCAGCCGGTACTCCGACCCGGAGGGGTTGATCCCCGCAATGAGCCGCAGGTCGTTGGCGTTATCGACCTCGAACGTAAATCGGAAGTTACCCGTCCAGCCCAACGTCCCGACCAACACGTCGCCCGTCTTCTCGCACGCCGCCCCGTCGAGTCCCAGCAGAAAAAACGGCGACACATGGAGATTCGCCCGTGCGCCGAGCTTCGTGTCGATGACCTTCTTGCCGAACGTGAGCTTTTGTTCCGCCATATTGACCTCGTGCGCCCAATCGCCCGAAAATCCGGTCAGCCAGTACCCCTCGCGCCCGAAATGAAGCATCGATGAAGCGTAATTATAGAGCGTCACCGGCTTTTTCTCCCCATGCTCGATCTCCGTCCACATGACGATAACATTTTCGCGCAGATAAGCCTTGTAGAAGAGCCGCATCTCGAACGGATATCGTTCGTCCTGCAACACGATCCGCGTGGTCTGTACCGAATCGTTCCGTTCCTGCGCCACCTCCTTGTAAGTCAGCAGCAGCGACGGGTTTCCGTCTGCGTGCAATACCCGGATCGCCGGTTCGAAATAGTCCTCCATCCCGTGCGTCACATAAGCCTCCGCACCGCCCCGAGCCTTCGACAAGTAAGCCAAATCGCTTTGGTTCGCCAGCCGGGGGCCGAAATAGGCCTGCCGAAGCCGCCGATCGTCGTCGCTCCGGAGAATCAACTCCGTTCGCTCCGTCCCGATCCGAATCAAGTTCTCCGGCACCGTTTCTGCCGCGCAAAGAGACCCCGAGCCCCACATCCAGGCGCAGCAGAGCCACCACAATTTTTTCATTCGTAAACCATTAGAATTTTGAATCCGATTCACCCCTCCACCACACATTTTTGAGGCCTTACCGCCCGAAAATATGCCGAAACGCCTCCGCCGCCTCGCCGAACACGAAACGCCACCGCGTCGCAATCCCCACCACCAACGCCACGATCAACAGATACATCAGTTTTTCGTTCATCGAACGCCCCTTCCACCACCGTGTCACCCGATTTCCCATACCTTTTTCGTTAATGAAACGCCACGATACCCGCCGCCATCACCGCCATCCCGATAATCAACCCCCAGATCGCCACATGGTGCTCGCCGTACTCATGCGCCGCCGGCAGCAACTCGTCCAGCGAGATATAGACCATAATCCCCGCAATCGCCGCGAAGATATAGCCCAGCATCTCCGGTGTCAGGAACGGCGCCAAAATCAGGTAACCGACCACCGCTCCCACCGGTTCCGCCAGCCCCGAGAGGAACGAAAATTTAAACGCCCGCTTCCGGCTGCCCGTCGCATAGTAGACCGGCACCGAAACCGCAATCCCCTCCGGAATGTTGTGAATCGCAATCGCCACGGCGATCGCCAGCCCCATCCGCGGATCCTCCAGCGCCGCCATAAAAGTGGCGATCCCCTCCGGAAAGTTGTGAATCCCGATCACCAGCGCCGTCATCAGCCCCGTCCGCATCATGTGCTTCGGATTGGCCAGCCGCCCTCCGTCCCGATTCCGCAACTCCAGCCGCATACTTTCGACACTGCGCACCTCGTGCGGGTTCTCCACCGACGGCACCAGCCGGTCGATCAGAGCGATAAACAGAATCCCTCCGAAAAAAGCCGCCGTCGTCGCCACCCCTCCCCAATGCTCGCCATAGCCCTCGCCGAGGATACGCATCGACTGCGGAAAAAGATCTACAAACGACACATAGATCATCACCCCCGCCGAAAAACCCAGCGCAAACGACAGAAAACGCCGATTCGTCCGCCGGGCCAACAGAGCGATCAGGCTGCCGATCCCCGTCGAGAGACCGGCCAGCAGCGTGAGTACAAAAGCTGAAATTACATTCGATTCCATGCGTTACATTCGGTTGATTTTCCATGGAGCGAGCCCGCTCCCGACAGCGCATTCCAGCAAATTTCGCGCAAAATCGACCGCTTTTCGCCGGACGGACGAAAAGCGCCGCTCTCTTTCCCAATCAACCTCCGTCCGCCTACCGTACCCGGTTTTTGAACTCCACCGAGGCCAGCTCTTTATTGGCCTGCGCAATCTTGTCCGCCAGCTCAGACTTGAACTTCAGCATTTTGGACTGCAACTCCGGTTCGCCCGTCGCAATGATCTGCATGGCCAGAATCGCCGCATTCTTGGCCCCGTCCAGCGCCACCGTAGCCACCGGAATCCCCGACGGCATCTGCAACATCGAGAGGATGCTGTCCCACCCGTCGATCGAGTTGGACGACTTGATCGGCACCCCGACCACCGGCAGCGGCGTCAGCGCAGCGACCACCCCCGGCAAATGCGCCGCGCCGCCCGCACCCGCGATGATCACCTTCACCCCCCGCGTATGAGCGTTCCGGGCGAAATCCAGCACCAGATCCGGCGTGCGATGCGCCGAGAGGGCATTGATCTCGAACGGGATGCCCATTTCGTCCAGGAATTTGGCCGCCTCGGACATGATCTTCAAGTCCGACGTGCTGCCCATGATAATCGAAACTTTCGGTTGCATAGGAATAGGGTATTTATTTCGTATTTTTGCGAAAGTATAAATTTTTCGGCAAAACGCCTCCACCCGCAGTGACTTCCGAAACCGAAACGATAACGATCCGCGACCGCCGTTTCCGGCCCTACCTCTCCGGCGACGCGATCCGGAGCGCGATTTCGCGCCTTGCCGCGACGATCAACCGCGACTATGCCGACGCCGAACGGCCGTTGCTGCTGGTCACCCTCAACGGCGCTTTCGTCTTTGCCGGGGAGCTGTTCCGACAATTAACCGGGCCGTTCGAAGTCGCTTTCGTCAAACTCGGCTCATACGGCGCGGGCATGACCTCGTCGGGAACCGTATCGGTCGATGTGCCCATGACGGCGGCGGTCGAAGGGCGGGACGTGCTGATCGCCGAGGATATCGTGGAGACGGGCAGAACCATCGACACGCTGTACCACATGCTCCGTGAGCGCGGAGCGCGGAGTGTACGGGTGGCGACTTTGCTCCTGAAACCGAGCGTCTACTACCCACAGGCAGAAAAGGCGCGCCTGCTTCCGATCGACTACGCCGCTTTCGAGACCGAACCCCTCTTTCTGGTCGGCTACGGGATGGACTACGACGGGGCCGGGCGGAACCTCGGGGCGCTCTATGCCGTTTGCGACAACGAATAACATGACAGATCACACGCATATGGACGATCTTCTGGACGGCGGCCGCCTGCTGCCGCTGGTCGAAGACTTCTACACCATTCAGGGCGAGGGATACCACGCGGGTAAACCGGCCTATTTTATCCGATTGGGCGGATGCGATGTAGGGTGCCGGTGGTGCGACGCCAGATTCACCTGGAACGCCCGACTCTATCCGCCGACGCCGGTGACCGAGATTGTCGAGCGGGCGGCGGCCTTGCCGGCACAGGCCATCGTGATTACGGGCGGAGAGCCGACCCTCTATCCGCTGGAGCCGCTGACCGCGGCACTCAAGGCGCAGGGGCTGGAGATATTCATCGAGACCTCGGGCACCCATCCGCTGACGGGGGCAATCGACTGGGTTTGCCTGTCGCCGAAGCGGCAACAACCGCCGCGGACGGAGCTCTTGACACGGGCCGACGAACTGAAAGTCATTATCGAGACCGAGAGCGATCTGGCGTGGGCCGAGGAGAATGCCGCACGGGTTTCGACGCATTGCCGCCTCTACCTGCAACCGGAGTGGAGCCGACGCAAAGAGATGGTTCCGGTGCTGGTGGAGTACGCCAAAGCCGATCCGCGGTGGAACATCTCGCTCCAGATCCATAAATTCATGCACATTCCATAGTACTATGTTCACATTCGAAGCATTTTCGGACTTCGTCCGTTCGCTGACCCCGACGATTCGGGAGACGGTCGAGAAATACATCGGCCGCGTCCGGGTGGAGTACAAATCCGACCGCTCGCCGGTGACCCTGGCGGACAAAGAGATCGAACAGTATATCGTCTCGCAGATCGAAACCCGTTTTCCGGGCGGCATGATCGTGGGCGAGGAGAGTGGCACGCATCCGGCGACCTCGCCCGACACCGAATCGCAGGTCGAATGGATCATCGACCCGATTGACGGCACGAAAAGTTTCATCCACGGCGTCCCGCTGTTCGCCACCCTGATCGGCGTTATGGTCGGCGGGAAAGCGGTTTACGGTGCCATCTACAATCCATTGCTGAATGACCTGATCGTGGGCGACAACCGGGTGGCGCTTTGGAACGGCGTGCCGACACGGATGCGCGACTGCGGTTCGTTGGCCGAAGCGACCCTGCTGACGACCGACCTGCTCGACATCGAACTGCATCGGAACCTGCCCTCCTTTTTAGAGCTGGCACGCGAATGCCGACTCCTGCGGACGTGGGGCGACGCTTACGGCTACTGCCTGCTGGCGACAGGCCGGGCCGATATACTGGTAGACCCGATCATGAACCGGTGGGACATCGCCGCCCTGATTCCGGTGATTCGCGGAGCCGGCGGAACCATTACCGATTACTACGGCGGCGAGCCGGAGACGGGCGATTCTATCATCGCCTCCGCACCGGCTTTGCACGAGACCGCGATCGCTATGCTGAACAAATAACCGCCCTCGGGTTTGGTCAGCGCAGGAAAAAGCACTATCTTTACGCCACATTCAACGTTCGGGGTGTAGCGCAGTCCGGTTAGCGCACCTGCTTTGGGAGCAGGGGGTCCCAGGTTCGAATCCTGGTACCCCGACAATCGAGAGGGGGTGGAATTTCCTAAGGAAATTCCACCCCCTCTCGATTTTTCACAGCCCGATTACCGAACCCGGAAAGTCGCCAACACCCCCTTGTGATCCGTCGGCCAGTTATCCGTCGCCGGCGGCAGAAAGGGGTCTTGCGAATGCTCCACCATCCGTCTCCCCCGCTGCACCGAGCCCCGCGGCCCGAAAATCGTCACCTCCCGCAACTTCAGCCGCTTGTCCGGCCGGTAGAAGATGAAATCGATCCGCTCCCGCTCATCCGCCTTGGGCGCCCACAGCAACTGACGCATCTCCGCCCCCGGACAGTCCGCCGGATAGGTATAGCCCGGATGGGTCACCGGATTCGGATATTTCACCCGATAGGCATCCGCGTATCCCGCTCCGTCCAGCAGCGTCGTCACCGTCCACGGCACCACCATTCCCCGATGATCGGCACTGTCGCGCGTCGCCTCCGTCCAGTCCAAGTGCGACGGCTCGTTGAAATCGCCTCCCAGCAAAATCAGATGGCCCGCCGCCGCATCCCGGGCCGCATCGGCCAAGAACAACCGGATCGCGTCGTCCCGCTGCGACGCCACATTATCCGCCAGGATGCTCGCCAAGTCGGTATCCGGCTCCGGCAACTCCGCCCACGTGCTCCCGTCGTATCCCCGCACCCGATAGTAAGCGCAATTCCGATAGTCCAGATGGGTCGTATAGACGCTCACCTTTTGCCCTTCCGGCAGGGTAGCGACCAATTTGTACATACTCCCGTGGTCGTCCTTTTCCGGAAAGATCGTCACGCTGTCCGAAATCGGGAAGCGGCTCAACAGCCCCGAATCTTTGCTTTTGAACGAATAGTAGTTCTTTCCCTTCGCCCGCAACGACTCGACGATCCGGTCGCAAAAACGGGTGCCGTTGTAGTTCCGCACCTCGCTGAGCATCACGAAATCGGCATCGGCATACTCGATCTCGCTGACCAGTGCGTCATAACCGTCGGGCACAGCCGTTCCCTCCTGCCAGATGTTGATTTGCAATACTTTGAGTTCTTGCGCAGCGGCAAGGCCTACTCCCCAAAGCAGGCCGACCAAACAGATGAAAAAACGTCTCATTTTTCTATGTTTTACTTTGTCATTCGAATTTTTATCGCCCTTTGCCTACCTCTCATCGGGCCCCGCCCCGGGCTACCGCGAACGTTCCAATGGTGAACTGGTAGGTCCCGGCGGATACGGGTACAGCTACTCTGCTTCGTTCAACAATTCCCACTGTTTTTGGCTCGACTTCAAACCAACATGGCTCAATCCCAGCCATACGCACGGTCGTACCCACGGTTTTCAGTTGCGTTGCCTCTCGGAATAAATGGGAGGCAGAGGCATTTAGGGTAGAGGCTGCCAGTAAAACGCCCTGTGGGCGCGCCCCGGGCTTCCGCCACCCCACGGACGGCGCGTTCAGACTCATCGGCGGCAGCGGTTCCCACTGGTCTTGTTCTGCCAAAGATACTTATGGCATAAGTGCAAGTTTCGGCATGTCATGGTTCGACACCACCACTTCTGACACCCGCGCCCACGGTCTTCCGTTGCGTTGCCTCTCGGAATAAACGGAGTACCTAATCCGTCAAATGCTCCACCAGCACCTTCACGCCGATCAGCACCAAAATCACCCCGCCGACCAGCTCCGCCCGCCAACCGATCCGATCCCGACTGCGTCGCCCCAGCAGCAACCCCGCCAACGAAGCCGTCAGCGTCACCGCCGCAATCACCAAAACCGCCGCCAACATATTGATCCACTGCGAACCGCTCGGCACGATCGTCAACGGCAACATCGCCATCGCCACCCCCGCCACCACGGCATCGATACTCGTCGCAATCCCCAGCGTCACATTCCGCCCCCAACCGAACATCTGCTCCGCCTCGCCGCCATCCTCCCCCTCGTCCGTTCCGAAAGCGTCGAAAATCATCTTCCCGCCCAACACCGCCAGCAGCACAAAAGCCACCCAATGGTCATACGCTTCGATCGCCGCCCGAAAATTCGCCGCAACCGTCCATCCGATCAGCGGCGCCACGCCCTGACACACAGCCAATACCACCGCAAAACGAAACATCCGCCCCCGCACCGCACCCTCCTCCTGCACCGCCATCCCGCACGAAAGCGATACGGCAAACGAGTCGAAACAGAGACTCAGAGCCAGCAATAACAGAATCGTCAAATTCATATCATTCGATTATTTTCGAAAACCCTCCTCATCGTCAGCCAGTTCCAACTGCAAAATCGGATACGGTTTCCCCTCTCCGTCAAAATCCGATCGCCCCCTGCGGATGAACCCCATCCGACGATACCCCGCCCACGCCACTCGGGAGCGACGAAAAGCATCTCGATACTGCCCGTCGCCCCCGCCGTCCCAAGAAAAGCCACGATCCGCCCTCCGTCGTCCCGTGCCGCTACCAACCGCACCGCCCGCAGATACCCCGGCATCCGTTCCCGATAGAACAGCCGATCCGCCTCCGACAGGAAATCGTGCGTCGCCCGCACGGAAGCCTCCCACAAAGCAATCAAGGCAGGATATTCCGCCTCTGCCACCGATGTCAATTCCATATTTTCGCGTCTTATCCCACGATGGTGGCAACCACCTCCCGTCCTTGCGCCCAGTCTCGGAATTCGCCCAGATAAATTCCCTGCCACCGCCCCAACGCCAGCCGACCGCCTGCGATGGGAACCGTCACGCCCGACCCGACGAGCGACGCCTTGGCATGAGCCGGCATATCGTCGTCCCCTTCGAGCGTATGCCGAAAATAGGGTTGTCGCTCCGGCACCAGCCGATCGAAGATCGCCTCCAAATCGACCCGGACATCCGGATCAGCATTCTCGTTGATCGTCAGGGCCGCCGACGTGTGACGAATAAACAGATGCAGGAGCCCCGCTTCCGGCAACGCAGGCAGCGCGGCCATCACCTCGTCGGTAATCAGATGAAAGCCGCGCGGACGTGCGCGGAGGGTAAAAACCACTTGCTCGACCATATCGCACCTACCGTTCCAGCGGCTCGGCCCGGAAACCAGCCTCCGTCACGATACGCACAATGTCTGCCGCCGTCAAATCGCTCTCGACGGTCAACACCTTATCCGGCCCCGTCAAGTCCAACGACCACGCCCCCGTCGCCACTCCATTTTTCTCCAGCGCAGTGCCGATGGCAGCCGCGCACCCGCCGCATTTCGCATTGGTTTTGAATTTATGAATCGTCATTTTATGTAAATGAAAAATTAATCTTCGGATTTTAGGGTAGAGTAGCCCCGGCTTTTCACGCAGCCCGTTTATTCCGAGAGGCAACGCAACGGAAGACCGTGACCACGATAGTTATCGTCCGTCGGCCCCATTTGCGTTATTCCGAATCCCAAGTTGTAGCTTCTGAGAACATCGGAACTCGCAGACCAGCTGTAGCCGTAATCTCCCACATTGCTCTGCATTCCGGAGCTATTGATGCGGTAGCCCGGGGCGGCAATCTTGTTTCCATCCGTACCTCAAAACCTGCTCCATTTGAGCCGCAAACTGTTGAGTACCACCGACACCGAGCTGAACGCCATCGCCGCGCTCGCCCACATCGGACTCAGCAGGATGCCGTAAGCCGGATACAAAGCCCCCGCCGCCAGCGGAATCCCGATCAGGTTGTAAATGAACGCCCAAAAGAGATTCTGCCGAATCGCCCGCACCGTCCGCCGGGACAAGAGCACCGCCTGCGGCAAACGCGCCAGGTCGGAACTCATCAAAGTCACCATCGCCACATCCATCGCAATATCCGTCCCGCGCCCCATCGCCACGCTCACATCCGCCCGTGCCAGCGCCTGCGAATCGTTGATCCCGTCGCCCACCATCGCCACGCGCCGTCCCCGCTCCTGCAACTGCCGCACGTATCGCTCCTTATCGTCCGGCAGCACCTCCGCCCGGAGATGCCCGATGCCCAGCTCCCGAGCCACCGCCTCGGCCGTCTTCCGCCCGTCACCCGTCAGCATGTGCACCTCGATCCCCATCCGCTCCAACTCCCGCACCGCCTCCGCCGAAGTCGGCTTCACCGGATCGGCGATCGCCGCTACGGCCAACAGTTCATTCCCCCGCCCATATCCGATCACGCTCTTTCCCGCCGCCTGCCACGCCTCGATCTTCCGTCCCGCCTCTTCCGACACCTCCGCTCCATACTCCGCGGCCAGCGCCCGACTTCCGACCCAATACGTTTCGCCGTCCTCTCCCCGCACCGCAATCCCTTTCCCCGTCAGGCTGCGGAAATCGGTCACCTCCGCCGCCGCAATCCCAGCCTCCGAAAGCGCCGCCACCACAGCTGCCGCCAACGGATGCTCCGACCGCAGTTCCGCCCCCAGCAGAACAGCCTGCAACCGCCCGCGCGCAGCCTCCGGAGCCAGCCAGAGCCACTCCGTCACCGCCGGTCTCCCCTCGGTCAGCGTGCCCGTCTTGTCCAGCACCACCGTGTCGATCCGGCACATATTCTCCAACGCAAACGCGTCCTTAATCAGGATTTGCCGTTCGGCCGCCCGTCCGATCCCCACCATCAACGCCGTCGGCGTCGCCAGCCCCAGCGCGCACGGACAGGCGATCACCAGGACCGATACCGCCGCCAACAGGGCATAAGTCAAATTCGCCCAGCCCCCGAAAGCGATCCACACCGCGAACGTCACGAGTGAGATACCGATGACCGTCGGCACAAAAATCGCGCTCACCCGATCCACCATCCGTTGCACCGGCGCCTTGCTTCCCTGCGCCAGCTGCACCATCTCCACAATCCGCGCCAGCACCGTCGCCGCACCCACCGCCCGCGCCTCCAGCACGAAAGCACCGCGCTGGTTGATCGTCCCCGTCCACACCCCATCGCCCGGATTTTTCGACACCGGCAGCGGCTCGCCGCTGATCATACTCTCATCCACATACGAAGTCCCCTCGACCACCAGTCCGTCCACCGGAATCCGGTCGCCCGGACGCACTGCGATCCGATCGCCCGGCCGGAGCTGCGCAATCGGCACCTCCCGTTCCGTCCCGTCCGCCCCGACCAGACGCGCCCTCTTCGGCTGCAAGCCCATCAACCCCCGAATAGCCGACGAGGTGCTCCCCTTGGCCCGCTCTTCGAGCAACTTGCCCACCGAGACAAAAGCCACGATCATCGCCGCCGCCTCGTAATAGACATGCGGTTCCAGCCCGTGCACCCGCCACACTTCCGGAAACAGCGTATTGAAGAGGCTAAATAGAAAGGCGATACCGGTGCTCAACGCCACCAGCGTATCCATATTGGCCTTTCCGTGCCTGGCCTGCCGCCACCCCGTCGCATAGAATCCGCGCCCGAAGACGAAAAGCACCGGCACCGTCAGCCCCAGCTGCACCCACGGCGACCACGGCGCATGCATCCACCCCATCCCCACGACCATCAACGGCACACACAACGCCCAGGCCCAAAGCGTCCGCCGCAGCAACGCCCGATAGTGCCTCCTCTGCTCCCGTTCCTGCGCCTCGACGGCATTTTCCTCGTCGATAATCAGGTCGTAACCGATCGCCCGCACCGCCTCGCGCATCTGTTCGGGAGTGATCTCGGACGGATCGTATTCGACCCCCAAGGTACCGGCCGCAAAATTGACCGACGCCTCGCATATCCCCGGCAACGCCCTCACCGTGCTCTCCACGCTCGCCGCACAGACGGCGCAACTCATTTCCAAGACCGGAACGGTCTTCTTTACCCGATTTTTCATAATTTCGTCCAACGGAGCCCCACAAGGCCCCAATACAAAAATAATGGAAATCCTGCATAGTTTCGCCCCCGTCGTCACCCCGACGAGCCGAGTTCTGATCCTCGGCACGATGCCGGGCGTCGCATCGCTCGCCAAACAAGAGTATTACGGCTTTCCGCACAACGCCTTCTGGCGCATCATGGCCGCATTGGGCGGAGCGGACGGTATGCCGGAATGCTATGCCGACAAATTAGCCCTGCTGCGCCGCACCGGAATCGCCCTGTGGGACGTGTGTCACAGTTGCCGCCGGGCGGGGAGTCTGGACAGCCACATCGTAGACGAGGCCCCGAACGACATACCGGCTCTGCTGACGGCCCACCCCTCGATCCGGGCCGTGGCCTTCAACGGCGGCCCTGCTTTCCGGCTCTTCAAGAAGCACATCGGTCTCGACGCGATAGGCGAGGGGAGGGCCGTGCTGACCCTGCCGTCCACCAGCCCGGCCAACGCCTCGTGGTCGTATGAACGGAAGCTCGACGCCTGGTCGGCCTTGCGCGAGTGGCTTTGAAAGACCGACACCGCCTGAAAACGAAAAATCCCGCGGACGACACTTTGATCATTATGTGTCCACAGGATTTTTCTATCTGCACAAGAAAAAACGTCAATCGTAAGCGTTCGACTTCAGAATCCCCACCTCTCTCGGCGTCAGATAACGCCAGAAGCCTCTCCGCAGCCCCATCTTCGTCAGACCGGCGAAATAGACCCGATCCAGCTTCACCACCTCGTATCCCAGCGCTTCGAACATCCGCCGCACGATCCGGTTGCGCCCCGAATGGAGCTCCACCCCCACCTCGCGCATATTCCCCTCCACCCAGCTCACCTCGTCGGCCCGAATCGGCCCGTCCTCCAGCTCGATCCCGGCGGTCAATTTCTCGATATCCTCCTCGCTGCACGGCTTATCGAGAAAAACGTGATAGATCTTCTTTTTATTGTAGCTCGGATGGGTCAGCTCCTTGGTCAGATTGCCGTCGTTGGTCAACAACAGCACCCCCGTCGTATTCTTGTCCAGCCGCCCCACCGGATAGACCCGCTCCTTGCACTCGCCCTTCAACAGGTCGATCACCGTCCGATCCGCATGCGGATCGTCCACTGTCGTCACATACCCCTTCGGCTTATTCAGGATGATGTAGACCTTTTTCTCCCCCTTGAGCAACTCCCCGTTGAGCCGCACCTCGTCCTTTCCCGGCCGCACCTTCGAACCCAGCTGATCGACCCGCACTCCGTTCACCGTCACCTCGCCCGCCTCGATCAGTTGATCCGCCTCGCGCCGCGAACAGACGCCCGACATCGCGATAAACCGATTGAGCCGCATCTCCGCCGGCATCGCCTGCGCCGACTCCTCATACCGCCGCCTGCGTTCCCACCCCTCGTCGGAGGAGCGCTTATCGGAATAGGCCTGCTTCTTGTTGTTCTTGTTCTTGGAGTAGGGCTGCCGTTTATCCGAATCATACGCCCGTTTCTTCATCCCTTCCGGACGCTCCCCCTCGCTCCGCGTCGCATCCCGACGCGGGCCTAACTCTTTCTGTTTGAACTCCTTTTTCGGCCCCTTCTTCTTGAAGTCGTTCCGAAAATCCTTGAACACCGGTCCCTCCGTCCGTTCGTCTCCGCGTTCTTCTTCGGCCTCCTCCTCGTTACGCAACGCCTCCTCGCGCCGCGTCCGGAAGAAAGAACGACCGCTCCGGCCGTCGCGTCCGCCGAACGGACGCTTCTTATTCGTATGCTTTTGATCCATAATATACTTGCAAAACAATGCTGAAAACGTTGCAAAGATACCCCTTATTCTCTAAATTTGTACGCATTTTCAACGAACCATGAAAAGATACGACTTCGACACCTGCATCGACCGCCGCGGCACCGCCTGCGAGAAATACGAAGACCTGATGACCATTTTCGGCACCGACCGGGTGATTCCGCTCTGGATCGCCGACATGGACTTCGCCACGGCCGACTTCATCGTCGAAGCGATGCACAAACGGATGCAACATCCGATTTTCGGCTACACCTTCCGTCCCCGTTGCTACCACGAAGCGATCTGCGGCTGGATGGCACGACGAGGCGAATGGCAGATCGATCCGTCGTGGATCGCCTTTTCGCCCGGCGTGGTGGCGGGGGTGACCTTCGCCATGCTCAGCTGCACCGAGCCGGGCGACGGCGTCGTTATCCAGCCGCCGGTCTACCACCCGTTCGCCAACACCATCCGGAACAACGGACGCAAGGTGCTGAACAACCCGCTGATTCAGGATCCGGAAGGAGAGGGCGGCTGCGGCGGCTACCGGATCGACTTCGAAGATTTGGACGCCAAGCTCTCGCAGGCGCGCGCGATGATTCTGTGCAACCCGCACAACCCGACCGGACGGGTCTTTACGAAAGGCGAACTCCTGAAAATCGGCGAGTTGTGCCGCAAACACGACGTCACGATCATTTCGGACGAAATCCACTGCGACTTCATCTTCCGGCCCCATCGGCACCTGCACATCGCCGCGCTGAACGACGATCTGGCCAACCGGACGGTAACCCTGATCGCGCCGAGCAAGAGTTTCAACGTAGCCGGATTCTCTACGGCGGCAGCCGTGATTCCGAATGCCGAACGCCGCGCCGCCTATCAGGCCGAAATGGACAAAATCCATATCGAAAACGGCAATATCTTCGGTGCCGTGGCCTTGCAGACCGCTTACGAGCAGGGCGACGAGTGGATGAACCAGTTGCTGGAGTACTTGCAGGAAAATGTCGATTTCGTCTATGAATTCATACAGAAGGAGTTGCCGTCGGTGAAGTGCTACAAACCGGAATCGACCTTCCTGATGTGGCTCGACTTCCGCGCCTGGGGGATGACTCAGGAGGAGCTCAACCGCTTCCTCGTGGAAGAGGCGGGGCTGGGCTTGGGCGACGGCTCCATTTACGGAGCCGAGGGCACCGGTTTCGAACGGCTCAACATCGGCACACCGCGGTCGGTGCTCGAACGCGCTTTGAGCCAGCTCGCCGAAGCGGTGCAGAAACGGGGATTGTGACCCTATTTTTCCACATGTGAACAGAACGACTAACCCAAAATTCAACCTATATGTTCCTGAAAAACAAGACAATCGCTCTCTTTCTGACGGCCGCATTCGTCGGAGGGGCCTCTCTGACGGCCGAGTCGGCCACGGCACGGGCACCGAAGGTGAAACACGTCATCCTGATCGGTACGGACGGCTTCAGCGCTGAGATACTGACCCAAAATCCCGGTGCGTTCCCCAACATAGAACGGATGATGAAAGCGGGCTCTTACACCACCGAAGCGCGGAGCGTACTGCCTTCGTCGAGCGCCATCAATTGGGCCACCCTGCTGATGGGAGCCGGCTCCGAGATGCACGGATTCACCGAGTGGGGGAGCAAGACCCCGGAGGTGGAACCGATCTGCACCACCAAATACGGGATGTTTCCGGGAATTTTCGGCCTCGTGCGCGACCAGCGGCCGGAGGCGGTGACCGGCGTGGTCTATTCGTGGGAAGGGATCGGCTATCTGTTTGAAAAAGAGGCCGTCGACTTTGTCCGGGCGACTCGCGACGACGATGACGAAGCAACCCGGCTCTTCTGCGACTTCGTGAAAGAGCAGCAACCGACTCTGGCCTTTATGTACATCAGCGAACCGGATCACACGGGACACACACGCGGATGGAGATCGCCGGAATACATCGCCTCCTGCCAAAAAGTCGACTCGCTGGTGGGCGTCATCTACGACTGCGTGCGGGAGAACATGGATATGAAGACGACCGCCGTCATCTTCACCTCCGACCACGGCGGAAAAGGAACGGGACACGGCGGCAAGACCATGAGCGAGATGCAGGTGCCCTATATCGTCATCGGGCCCAAGATTCCGGCCGGACAGAAAATCGACCGCATCGTGATGAAATACGACAACGCGCCGACCATCGCGGATCTGTTGCGGCTCGACGCGCCGGAGGCTTGGTACGGAAAATCTATTCTGCGGTAGTTCACCCGCAACCTTCTGAACAGCAACAGGGAGCAAGCTTTATCGCAAGCGTGCTCCCTGCTTTTTTTGATCGCGCCTCCGCCGCACCTATTCCGTCTTCAACGCATCCACCGGATTCGCCGTCGCCGCCCGCCAACTCTGAACCGTCACCGTAGCCAGCGTAATCGTCAGCACAATCAGCAGCGACACCGCGAAAACCCACCAGTAAACCGGCGTCCGGTAGGCGAACCCCTCCAGCCATCTCGTCACCCCGTACCACGCCAGCGGCACCGCCACTACGAAGCAAATCAACACCAACCGCACGAACGACCGGTTGAACATCCCCAAAACCTCCGCCACCGTCGCCCCCAGCACCTTCCGCACTCCGATCTCCTTGCGCCGGTACTGGGTTTCGAAGACCACCAGCCCGAAAACACCCACCAGCGAAATCACCACCGCCAACAACGAGAAAGTCGTAATCAGCGCCGTCGTCTTCCGCTCCTTCTGGTAGACACTGTTGAAGACCTCGTCGTAGAACTGCACCGACACCGGATACGTAGGATCGAACTCGGCCACCGTCCGGCGGATATGTTCCACCGCCCGCTCCACATCGCCGTTGATCCGGACATACGTCCACGGCAACGTCGAGAAATAACGCCCCCTCAACGGCTCGACACCCAGACAAAACGCCCCCGAGCTGGCGAGTTGCAGCGGTTGGTAGTTAATGTCCGGCATAAACCCGACCACCTCGCCGAAGTCGTAGCTGAAATCCAATCCCAGTTCCACGGTCGGATACATGCGTCGGGTCGCCTCATTGAAAATAAAACGCCTCTTATCGGTCTGATTGTCGTTTTCCGAAAAATTTCGACCGTCCACCACCGGAATCTTCATTACGTCCAGAAACTCGGACGACACCGGAAGACATGCGAACCGAACCTCCTCGCCACCCATCTGTATCTCGTTGACCTGCGCTCCGCCCGTGCCGAACAGAAACTGAGAGAAAGCGACGTGTTCGATCTGCGGACTCTCCTTGAGCCGGTTCACCAGCTGCTCCCGATGCTCCATGGTCAGCGCATCGTTGAGTTCGAGCACCGCCACCTGTTCGGTATCATATCCCGTATCGCGAGTGCGGAGATAGCCGTTCTGGAGCTGCATGAAGAATGCGGCGATAATCAGCCCCGTCGAGATGACATACTGCATTCCGACCAACACCGTCCGCAGGGCACGCCCTCGGGACGAGAGCCCGAACGATCCCTTGAGCACCAGCGCCGGCGGAAAGCGGGTAGCGTAGAACGCCGGATAGAGTCCCGCCAGCAGCCCCACGCCGAGAGCCACGGCAAACGAAATCGCAACGATACCCGGTTCGGTCGCGAGGTTCAGATCGGCTTCGAAAAAGGCCGTAAACCCGGTTCGCCCGACCGCATAGACCCAGAACAACGAGGCGAGAAAAGCCAGTAGCGCGATTCCCACCGCCTCGCCGACCAGCACCGTGCGCAGCATCCCGACCGACGAACCGAACACCTTCTGTGTATTGATGCTCTTGATCCGAAGCGGCACGAGCGATGTGGCGAAATTCACGAAGTTCACCGCCGCAATGCCGATCACCAGCAGCGCGATCGCCAACAGCACAGAGGTCGTGGCCCGACTCCCTTTCGGCACGGAATCGTACTGCGTATCGGCTGCATAGTGCAGGTCGGCCAGCGAAAGGAGCCGCACAGCTTTGTAAGCCCGAACCCACCCCGGAATATCAGGCGAGTGGAGTACCTCGTCCAACAACTGCCGTTCGACCTCCGCCGGATCGGCCCCCTCCGCGAGGGTAACATACAACTGATAATTGAAGTGCCAGCCGTCCCACGGCTTCCAGACCGTCGGATTGATACCGTAATAGACCACATTCTGCACCAGCGTATTGCGCGGAAAATCGCGATAGACGCCACCGACGGTCATCAGCGTATCGCGGTTGCTGGTGAAGGTGATCGACCGTCCGACGGCCGACTCCGAGCCGAAGAACTTCCGCGCCATGCTCTCCGGAATCAGTACCTGTCCCGGTTCCTGCAACACCTCGCGCCGACCCTCGACCATCCGGAAGTCGAATATCTCGGCAAAGTCCGGATGAACCAGGTGGGCATCGACCCGGAAGCCCTGCACCGCGCCGTTGCGTTCGACTTTGGCCAGATTCCCGATGGTTGCAAAATCTATCCGCAGTCCGGTCGTCTCGATCTGCGGCAGCCGGTCTTCGATCAGTTCGGCCCATTTCCGCCCCACCAGCGCATTATAAGTGGTGCTGTCCTCGCTCACCTCGACCCGGTAAATCCGATCGCTCTTCGGGTGGAACCGGTCGAACGAGCGGTCGTAGCTCACCTGCATCAGAATGATCGTAAAGGCGGCAAAGGCTACGCTCAATCCCAGAATATTGAGCGTCGAGGCCAGCCGGAAGCGTCGCAGGACGGTCAGCAAATTTCGTACAATCAACTTCATGGTCAATCCAGAATTTTATAGAGATACTCCGGGTTATGCCGAAACCATACCAAACTATTTATTTTACTGATAAACAAATCGTTACAAAACATACATCGTCCGACTGTTGTCAAAAAATTAGACATTGACTGTCTAATTTTTTGACATCAGGACACTCTATACCTCCTCCACGTTCATCCTTTTGCCAAACCCGAATAAACTCCCTATCTTTGTTTTGAAAAACGAAGCGACATCGAGTCGTTTTCGGACATATTTTGCTCAACCGTCATCAGAATCACCACCTCGAAACGAACACGAGCAAACCGAACCCTTATTTGTTGGGCGAACTACGCATACTCATAGCGTAGAGTCGCCCCATAATATAAGGAGGCTTGTGGTGAGCCTTGATGACGTATGGCGGAGACTCTACGTCTTTTTTTCTCTGCGGTCTTCGCCGAACCCGCAAAACCGGCATTTACCGAAAGAGTTATAAACGTCGCTAAATCACCACACCATGAAGAAATTCTCTTCTCTGCTGTTATATGCAGCCACATGTCTCGTTTGTTCGTCATGCGCCACCATCTTCTGCGGTTCCCGCGCCAAAGTTACTTTCAACAGCAATGTACCGGTAGAATCCGCCACACTGACCATCGACGGACAGAAACACACTCACGTATCTTTTCCGTATAGAACCAAAATAAAACGAGGGTTCCGCAAAACAGAGGTAACAGCAGAAGCGTCAGGGTACGAAAAAACAAATTTGACTGTTTACAAAAATTTCAATGCAGCATCTCTGCTCAATATCCTGTTAGGCGGCCTAATCGGCCTCGGTGTCGATGCGGCCACAGGCGCCATGATGAAACCGGATGAAGACTATTACCTCATCCAATTCACTCCGGTTCCCAAAGCAGAAACAGCTGAATCGGATCAATAAACTTTCACCAATCATTCGGTAAATGCAAGGCCTCCGGGCGTGAACTCTGTAAAGAGAGATTCACGCCCGGAGGCCTCGTTTCGAATGCAGTTGAAAAAGCGGTTAGAAAATCGGGTATTTCACAAACACCTCGATCGCCTGATATTCCGCCATCCCGAGCTTGTCATACAGCTGCGCCGTAGCCTGCGTCCGGTCTTCCGCCCGTTCCCAGAACTCACGCTTGTCGTCCCCCGGGAACGGCACGATATCCTTCTGCGACAAGTGGCGATAAATCGCATGACGCTTCTTGATCACCTCGTCCGGACTCAGCGGCACCGCCATGTCCACCATATCCAAATCCCACTCCTGCCAAGCCCCGCGATAGAGCCACATCACACAATCCTTCAACCACGCATCCCCCGCCTCTTTGATCTGGTTCACCGCCGCCAGCACGATTTCGATACAAACGCGGTGCGTGCCGTGCGGGTCCGACAGGTCGCCGGCCGCATAGATCTGGTGCGGCTGAATCTTCCGCAACAGCGCGACCACGATATCGATATCCGCCTGGCTGATCGCCCCCTTCTTCACCGAACCGGTTTCGTAGAACGGCAGATTGAGGAAATGCACATTGGTATCGTCGTTCAAGCCGAAACTCCGGTCAGCCGCTCTGGCCTCGCCGCGCCGAATCGCCCCTTTGAACATTCTGAGCTCGAGCGGTTCCGGCTGTCCCTTCACCTTGCTCTGAATCAACTGTTTGAAGTGTTCGTACTTGTCCTCGAACCCGCACTCGCGCGCTGTATCCAAAGTCTGGAGCACCACATCGTCGTGCACGGCGATATTCCCGGAAGTCTGGTAAGCAACATGCACGTCGTGCCCCTGATCCGCCAAGCGAATAAATGTCCCCCCCATCGAAATTACGTCGTCGTCCGGATGCGGGCTGAAGATCACCACCCGTTTCGGGAACGGGAACGACCGTGCCGGCCGCGTCGAGTCGTCGGCATTCGGTTTGCCGCCCGGCCACCCCGAGATGGTATGCTGCAAATCGTTGAAAACCTGAATATTGATCTTATCGTAGGTCAACCCCGTCTCTTCGATCAGCTGCCCGAGGCTGTTGTCAATATAGTCCTGATAGGTCACCTTCAGGATCGGTTTGTTGACCTTCTGGCAAAGCCACAAGACCGCTTTCCGGATAAACCGGTTCGTCCACACGCACGTCCCCACGAGCCACGGTGTCGCCACCCGCGTGAGTTGCGACGCCGCGTCTTCGTCCAACACCACCTCGACATCCGTATGATTCTGCAAGTACGAAGCCGGCACAGCCGCATCCACAGCCCCCTCGATCACTTTGACAGCCACTTTCGATTTATCCTCGCCCCAACCGATCAGGATGATGCGTTTGGCCTGCATAATAGTGGCAATTCCGACCGTCAGCGCCCGCGTCGGCACATTCTCGATCCCGTAGAACGACGATGCCACCAGTTTGCGCGACGCATTGCTCAACGCCACGATCCGGGTGCGGGTATTCTGATAGGTTCCGGCCTCGTTCAGCGCCACCTGGCCCTGATCGCCCATCCCGAGCAGCAGGATATCGATCCCTCCCGCAGCGAGAATCTCCGCTTCGTAGGTTTTGCAATATTCGCTGACCCGTTCCGCCGGCACCGTTCCGTCCAGCATATGCACCTGTCCGGCCGGAATATCCACCTGGTTGATCAGCTCCTCGTACAACGAATAGGTATAGCTCTGCTGTTCGTTCGCCTGGATGGGATAGAATTCGAACTGGGTGAAAATCACGACATTCTTAAAGCTCAACCCCTCGTTTTTATGCCGCCGCACCAATTCCCGATAGACGCCGATGGGCGATTTCCCGGCGGTCAACGCCAGCACGCAGTTTTCTCCCGCCGCCGCTTTGGCCTGGATCGTGGCCGCGATTTCGTTCGCCACACGCACCGCTCCCTCTTCCGCCGTCGCCGCAATGTAGGTGGGAATGCGCTCGAACCGGGTGACGATCTCCATCGGTTCGGCCCCTGCTTTCAGTCCTCCTTCGGTCTTAAGCTTGTAATTGGTACTCATAACGGTTTTATTGTTTTGATGTTTCGTTGATAATCATTCCGAACGCTTCGCCCATGGTGAGGCCCGCCTCGCGCCACTGCTGGGGCACGATACTGGCCGCGCTCATCCCCGGCGTGGTGTTGACCTCGATAAAATAGGGCTCTCCCGTCCGTCGGTCGATAATGAAATCGACCCGCACGACCCCCCTGCATCCCAAAGTACGATATGCCTCCGCCGTCGCAGTATTGAGTGCACGTACCACCTCCTCTGGCAATATCGCCGGCGTCACCTCGCGACACGCCCCTTCGTATTTGGCCTCGAAGTCGAAAAATTCTTTCTCCGAGATCAACTCTGTCACCGGCAGAATCCACTCCCGTCCGTCGATCACCATCATTCCGCAGCTCACCTCGCGCCCGTCGACGAACTGCTCCAAGAGCACCGCATCGCTCTCCGCGAAAGCCGCCTCGATAGCCGCTTCGATCGCCGCAGGATCGGCCGATTTGATTTTCGTCACCCCGAAACTGCTCCCGCTGGCATTCGGTTTGATGAAAAACGGCAACCCCAACTCCTCTACCATAGCGTCCGCCTTCGGCACCGGCTCGCCGCGCCGCAGCAAGATCTCCCGCGCCAGATTGATCCCCGGCCTCCCCCGCAAAACCGCCTTGCAGAGCGACTTATTGAAAGTCAGCGCCGAAACCTCCGGCGTGCAAGTCGAGTAGGGGATTCCCATCAATTCGAAATACCCCTGCAAAATCCCGTTCTCGCCCGGCGTCCCGTGAATCTCGATCAGCGCATAATCGAACTTTTTTTTGCCGCCCGCCCCCGGTTGTGCCGGATCGACGAAACTGAAGTCGTTCAAATCCACCGGCACCGTCGCCCCCTCCGAAGTCGCATCCACCGGATTCACCCGCCACACCCCCTTCCGCAGCACCACCAAATAGGGTTCATAAACATCCCGGTTCAGGCAGCTCCACACCTGCGCTCCGCTCTTGTATGAAATCACATCCTCGGAAGAATCTCCCCCGACAATCACCGCAATAATCTTTTTTTCAGCCATTTTTTCGTGTTCCCGACAAAATTTCAGCCCTTCCGTTGCCCACCGACAACGGTATTGCACTCTACAAATTTATGGATTTTTTGCTTTATCTTTATCCAATAAATATCCAAAAACTCACCTCCTCATGAAAACTACTGTCACAGAGCTGTTTAAGATAGAACACCCCATCGTTTCGGGGGGTATGGTCTGGTGCAGCGGCTGGCGGCTCGCCTCGGCCGTATCGGCCTCCGGAGGGCTGGGGCTGCTGGGGGCCGGCTCCATGCACCCCGAGACGCTGGCGGAACACATCGCCAAAACCCGGGCCGCACTGGCCGACAGCGGCCGACCGTTCGGCGTGAACGTCCCGCTGTTCTACCCCGAGATCGAACGGGTGATTCAACTGCTGATCGACGAACACGTACCGATCGTCTTCACCTCGGGCGGCAACCCGGCTCTCTACACCGGTCGCCTCAAGGAGGCGGGGATTACCGTGGCGCACGTGGTGGCCTCGGCCCGTTTCGCCCAAAAAGCAGAGGCGGCGGGTGTAGACGCCATCGTGGCCGAAGGGTTCGAGGCCGGCGGACACAACGGACGGGAGGAGATTACGACCATGGCCCTGATTCCGCAGGTGCGGGCGGTGACCGGGCTGCCACTGCTGGCCGCAGGCGGGATCGCGACCGGAGCTGGCATGCTGGCCGCCATGGCGTTGGGAGCCGACGGGGTGCAATTGGGCACGCGCTTTGCGCTGGCCGCGGAGTCGTCGGCCCACGAGGCTTTCAAACAGCTGTGCGTGACTATCGGAGAAGGGGATACGATGCTTGCGCTGAAGAAGTTAAGCCCGGTTCGGATGATTAAAAACGAATTTTACCGCCGGGTAGCCGAAGCCGAGGCGCGGGGGGCTTCGGCCGAAGAGTTGCGAGAGTTGCTGGGCGCAAAACGTTCGAAACGAGGCATTTTCGAAGGCGACCTGACGGAAGGAGAGCTGGAGATCGGACAAATCGCCTCGTTGATTCGCGAGGTGGAACCGGTGGCGGAAATCATGCGCCGCTTGGTGACGGAATTCGAAACCGCCATAGAGCGGGTCAGCCGATGGAAAACCGATACGGGAAAGGCATAGAGCGATGAAAATCGACGAAATCGGAGAATTCGGACTGATCGGCCGCATCGCCGCCGCTTTTCGGCCGCTCATACCGACAGGGTGGGAGGGGATCGGCGACGACTGTGCCGTCATTCCGTGGAGCGACGACAGGTCGATGGTCGTCACCACCGACCTGCTGATCGAGAATGTCCATTTCCTGCGCGACCGGATTTCGGCCTACGATTTGGGATACAAGGACTTAGCCGTCAATCTGAGCGACGTGGCAGCGATGGGGGCCACGCCGGCGGCCACCTTCCTGAGCCTCGGTCTGCCGGCCGACGGGGTCGGGGTAGAGTGGTGCGACCGTTTTTTCGAGGGCTACCGCTCTTTCGGCGTACCGCTCTTGGGAGGCGACACGACCGTTTCTCCGCAAGGTATCGTCGTCAACGTCACAGTACTCGGAATAGCGGAAAACGACCGGATCAAGCGGCGGAACGGGGCAGAGGCGGGCGACCTGATCGTCGTCACGGGGCCGCTGGGCGACTCGGCAGCCGGATTGCAGGCTTTGCTGGCGGATTTGCCGACCACGCCGGAAATCGCCGCCCTGATCGAGGCCCACCACCGTCCGCGACCGCATCTGGCCGAAGGGGAGTGGCTGGGACGCGAAGCCGATGTGCACGCCCTGATGGATGTTTCGGACGGCGTGGCCTCGGATTTGGGACACATCCTGCGGGCGTCGGGCGTCGGGGCGGAGATCGACACGGCGTCTCTCCCCATCTCCGACCGATTGCGAAAAACGGCAACGGAGCAGGGGTGGAAGCCTTTGAAATTGGCTTTGACCGGCGGCGAAGACTACGTTTTGCTGGGGACGGTGGCTCCGGTGCGGTTCGAAGAGCTTCAGGCCCGATTCACGGCCCGGTTCGGACGACCTTTGGCTGTGATCGGACGCTGCGTCGCCGGGCCGGCCGAAATCCGATACGACGGAAAACCGCTGGATTTCAGCGGATTCAAACACTTTTGACCATGAAACGCATATTGACCATAGCCGGTTCGGACAGCGGCGGCGGCGCAGGCATCCAGACCGACATCAAGACCATTTCGGCCTTGGGGGGCTACGCATCGAGCGTCCTGACGGCCGTGACGGCACAGAATACGAGGGGGGTAACGGATGTGGAGTTCCTCTCGCCGGATATCGTTGAGAAACAGTTGCGCGCCGTGCTGGACGACATCGGGACGGATGCGGTGAAGATCGGGATGCTGGGCACGAGAGAGGTGGTCGAGCGGGTTGCCAAGTTACTGGAAGCGTACCGTCCGCCGATCATCGTGCTCGACCCGGTACTGGTCGCCACCTCGGGCGACGTGCTGACCGCCGGGAGCGCGACGGAGGCTATCGTACACCGCCTGATGCCGTTAGCCACGGTCATGACGCCCAATATTCCCGAGGCCCAACGACTGACGGGGCTCTCCATCGCCTCGCCGGACGACTACGAGACTGTTTGGGAACGATTTCGAGCGATGGGGGCACAGGCCGTCCTGCTCAAAGGAGGTCACCTGACGGGCGACCGGCTCACCGATACGCTCTTTTCCACCGGCGATTCGACGGCGCATGCCTACACCCACGCCCGGATCGAGACGCGGAACACGCACGGCACGGGCTGTACCTTATCTTCCGCTTTGGCCGTTTATCTGGCCATGGGCCTGCCCTTGGCCGAAGCGGCGGAAGAGGCGACAGACTTCATCCACGACGCGATCGTCGCCGCCCGCGACCGTTCGATCGGTTCGGGACACGGGCCGGTCGATCCGTTTTTCGCTTTCAATCGCTGACTCCGCCCGAAATTTACCGTATCTTTGCCCGGCAGGCCATGAAATTCGAGCGACTTTTCTCCAACCGGAACATCTTCATCTGCGCGACCCTGGTATTCGTCGCGTGGATCGTCTTTTTCGACCGGAACAACTACCTCGACAGCCGGCAGCTGGATCGAAAAATCCGGGAATTGGAACAGGAAAAGATATTCTACATCCACAAGATCGCGGAAGACAGCGCCGTGATCGCCGGGCTGAAAGACAGTGCGTTTCTGGAACGCTTCGCCCGGGAGAACTTCCTGATGCACCGCCCGGGCGAGGTGATCTACCTGATCGACGAAAAGTAACCGCGTTCCGGAAAAGGCGCAAAGCCTATTTTCGCACCCACCGCCCTCCGACCATCGTCCTCCGCAACGCGAAATCGTCATCGAATACGATGAGGTCGGCATCCATCCCCCGGCGAATCGCTCCCTTCCGTTCCCAAATTCCCATAATGCGGGCCGGTGTCTCAGCTGCCATCCGCACCGCCTCCGACAACGAACATCCGGCCTCCCGCACCATCGTGCGAATCAGCCGAATCCCCGTGGCAATACTCCCCGCAATGGCTGAACCGTCCGCCAGCTTGCAAACCCCCTCCTCGATCATCAGCCTCGAATCGCGTCGACAAATCCCCTCCTTTTCCCCCTCCGAGCACGCCTCCGACATCGCATCCGTCACCAGAGCCACCCGCTCCGTCCCCTTGATCCGGCAAACGAGCTGCAAGATCGCCGGCGGCACATGGATCCCGTCGGCAATCACCTCGACCGTCATCCCTTCGGTCAGATAAATCCCCTCGACCGTCCCCTCGTGCTTGTAGACCCCCTCCTTATGCACCGCCGTCATCGCATTATAGAAGTGGGTGGCATGCGTGAATCCCGCCTCCCAAGCCCGTCTCACCGCCGGATAGTCGGCCGTCGTATGGGCCACCGAGACCACCACGCCCCGTTCCGACGCATACCGACCGAACTCCAACGCCCCCGGCAGCTCCGGAGCCGCGCTCCAGCGTTTGATGCACGTCGTCTCCTCCAACAGCTCGCGATATTCTTCCGGCTTCGGGGGATAGATGTGATCCGGATGCTGCGCCCCCTTCATCGCCGGATTCAGATAATTGCCCTCCAAGTGCAGTCCCAGGATACACGCCCCATCGCCAGCCGGTTCGGTCATCACCGCCTCGCACGTCCGAATCGCCCGCCGAAAAACCTCCACGGAATCAGCCGCAATCGTCGGGTAGAGCGCCGTCGTCCCCCGCAAGGCATGCGCCCGGACGATCGCCCGGAAAGCCTCCGGCGTCGCCTCCGAAAAATCGTGCCCCGCCGCTCCGTGCACATGCATATCGATACACCCCGGAGCCACATAACACCCCTCCGCATCGAACACTTCGGCATCGGCCGGCAGCTCGACATTCCGCTCCGTCACCTCAGCGATTTTACCCTCCGTAACGATGATTTGCCCCTGCGACAGAATCCCTCCCGGCGTCACCACCCGGCCGTTTACGATTTTCACCCAAGCATTAACCGACATTCTTGTATCTCCCTGTAAATGCAAACGATAACTGCAACGCTACTTCTCTTTTTCGAATAAACAACCCGATCGCCGATTGCATCTTTCAAGCAAAAAACGATGCCGTGAAATGCTTGATCGCCGAGATGATAAAACCAAGCACCACCGCATTGACCAAAACGAACGGAACGGCCTTCTTCTCCTCTCTGGCTATCATCACGACCATCGGAAGGGCCATCAGAACAGCCACAATGGGGCCGACCAACCAATGAGTTACGCCTATCTGCGGAAGCGTCGTATTGAAAACGACGAATGTGACCACCACATACTGAAGAAAAGCAGACCAGCAATTGGCCCGGTTCATCTTTTTCAGAAACATGGGAAGCGCGTCTATCAAGCCGACGACCACTCCCACTAGGATGGTAAATACGATTGCCATAACTCTGTTTATTTGGATTGAGCTTTGTTACAATTTCGGGAATCCTCCCCCTCAAATTCTGTATCCCCTCAAAAATTCTTCGACCTCCATGGCCCGTTTTCCCGCCACCTGCAACCGGTCGACGTACAGCCACCCGTCTGCACAAGCCACCCGCAACCAATGTTTGCCATCGGATTCAAAATCAGCAGTCTTCGCCATCTCGCCGGGCGCAAAAGATTCGCCATGCGCCGCCAGAATTTTAGCCGTTGTCCTCGGCGCCGACACCTCGCCCGACCCCGGAAAATCGCACCACGCTCCCGGATAGGGACTCAACCCGCGCACCTTATCGTACAACGAACGGGTAGAGTAGTCCCCCCACCGTTTTCCCTCGGCCACCAATCGGCAATCCTCCTTGAAAATCTTCGGCGCCGGTTTCAGTGCGCCCGCACCGGCTCCATCCGCAAGCTGCGCCTGTGCCCGAATCGTCCCCGCAGCCAACGCCTCCACCGTCTCCACCACCAATCCTGCCCCCAGCTCCATCAACCCATCGTGCACCGTCCCCGCCGTATCAGTGTCGGAAATCGGCAACTCCCTCTGCATCAGAATCGCCCCCGTATCGATCTCGTGATCCAACAAAAACGTGGTCACCCCGGTCTTTCGTTCCCCGTTCATCACCGCCCAGTTGATCGGCGCCGCCCCCCTGTACTGCGGCAGCAGCGAAGCGTGGAGGTTGAATGTCCCGAGCCTCGGCATCGCCCAAATCACTTCCGGCAGCATCCGAAAAGCCACCACAACCGCCAAATCGGCCTCCAACGCCTCGAAAGCCGCGACAAACTCAGGGTCTTTCAGTTTCACCGGTTGCAGCAGCGGCACGCCCGGCAAAGCCTCTTCGGCATACCGTTTGACGGCAGACTGCTGCATTTTCAACCCCCGTCCCGCCGGTTTATCGGGCACCGTCACGACTCCGACGATGCGGTATCCTCCCTCGACCAACCGTCTGAGGGGTTCGACCGCAAAATCGGGCGTCCCCATGTAAACTATCCGTAACTGTTTCGCTTCCATTTATATATGTAGTGGAAATGTATCTCTCATCTCTCCCGTTTATTCCGAGAGGCAACGCAACTGACGACCATTGGCCCGGCTGTTCGCAGTATTGGAGCCAACTCCCTTGGTGTTGAACCAAAAAAGCACGCCACCGATATCGCTCGTGGACAAAGACCAGCAATAGCCACCGTCTCCACCTCCATTCTGAATTCCAGTTGCTTTTTCGCGGTAGCCCGGGGCGGCATCCCGTTTATTCCGAGAGGCAACGCAACTGAAAACCGTAGGCACGGGCGTCTGCTCCGCCGGGATCGATCCAAGTTGCGCCGAAGCTCAAACGTATGCCGTAAATACCGTTGGTCGCAAACAGCCAGCTATAGCCGTTGGTGCCGGTGCTGACCAATGCGCCCGTATCCCGGTGGCGGTAGCCCGGGGCCCACTAATCCCCTTTGGCGAACAACCCCAACGTGTGCCCCATAGCCCGCTCCTTCGTCTCCAGATAGTGTGCATTATGCGGATTCGGAGCGATCACGATCGGCACGTTTTCCACGATTTTCAGGCCATAACCCTCCAGCCCCGCCCGCTTCTGCGGGTTGTTCGTCATCAGACGGATATTCCGCACCCCCAAATCATGCAGGATGCTCGCCCCGACCCCGTAATCCCGCTCATCCGCCTTGAACCCCAGCTTCAAATTGGCCTCCACCGTATCCAGCCCCTCGTCCTGCAACTTGTAAGCCTTGATTTTATTGAACAGACCGATTCCGCGCCCCTCCTGATTCAAGTAGACGATCACCCCGCGTCCCGCCTGTTCGACCATCTCCATCGCCTTGTGCAGCTGCGCCCCGCAATCGCACCGACACGACCCCAAAATATCGCCCGTCGCACACGACGAGTGCATCCGCACCAGCACCGGCTCGTCCTCCGCCCATTCCCCCTTCACCAACGCCATGTGTTCCAGCCCGTTGCTCTTCTGCCGATAGGCCACGATCCGGAAATCGCCCCACTCGGTCGGCAACGTCGCCTCCGCTCCCCGTTCGATGATCGACTCCTCTTTCAAACGATACGCAATCAGGTCGGCGATCGAAATAATCTTCAACCCGTGCTTCTCCGCAAACTGCAACAGTTCCGGCAACCGCGCCATCGTCCCGTCCTCGTTCATGATCTCCATCAGCGCCCCCGCCGGATACAACCCCGCCAGCCGCGCCAAATCGACCGCCGCCTCCGTGTGCCCCGCCCGACGTAACACCCCTTTGTCCTGCGCATAGAGCGGATTGATATGCCCCGGCCGCCCGAAAGTGGCCGGCGTCGAAGCCGGATCGGCCAGCGCCCGGATCGTAGCCGCCCGATCCGCCGCCGAAACCCCCGTACTGCACCCTTCGAGTTTATCGATCGTCACCGTAAACGGCGTCCCGAGCACCGACGTATTGTCCGTCACCTGGTGCGGCAGATCGAGCTCCGCGCAGCGCGACAGCGTGATCGGCGCACAAAGCACCCCCCGCGCCTCCTTGAGCATGAAATTGACCTGTTCGGGCGTAATTTTTTCCGCCGCGATAATCAAATCCCCTTCGTTCTCCCGATCCTCGTCGTCCACAACGATAACGAACTCGCCCCGACGGAAATCTTCGATCGCCTCCTCGATGGTATTGAGCCTCCTATTCATTCGATGTATGTTTTTGATTTTTAAATGCTTTGAAACGTTCCCACACCCGTCGTCCCCAGACGATCGCCGGCTCCAGCCGTTTTTTATAGGCATCCGGATTGAAAATCGCCGAGTCGTTCGTCGATTTATAGGTCAGGAAGATCGCGATCGGGAAGAGGATGAAACTCGACACCCAAATCCCCCAGAACGGCGACCACGCCCCGTCTTTCACAAACTTTTCGCCCGTAATCGTAATGATGTAGTAGACCACGAAGAAGATCACCGAGACCACGATCGGCATCCCGAGCCCCCCTTTCCGGATGATCGCCCCCAGCGGCGCCCCGATCAGGAAAAAGATCATGATAGAGAAGGGTAGTGCGATCTTTCGTTGAAAATCGGCCTGCGCCCGATAGAGCAGTTGCGACGTATAACGCATGTATTCCGACTCGTAATCGCTATAGACGCGGGCCTCCTCGGCCCACGCCGACGCCTGCGTGAAGACCGCGTTCCGTGCCTCGACGCTCATCGTGTCGAGTATCCCGGCCACCGAAACTTTCCGCAGCGGCAGCAGCGAATCGAGCTCCATCGAGGCCATATTCCGAAAGATGTGCGACTTGATGAGCCGATGCTCGAACAGGGTAACGATCGAATCCTGAGCCTGTTTCAGCGAGTCGATCATGTGCGAGAGCTGGTGCATGTTTTTGGTCTCGCTCTGGTTCGAGAACTCGCCCTCCGACCGCTCAAACGCAAAGCCCGACAACGGAATCAGCAGCTGCTGTTCATCGAACAGGTGATGACTCAATTCATTCTGTTCGAACCACTGGTAATCGCGGTTCTCTTCGTAAATCTGACCGTTATAGAGCAGCACCAGCAGGTATTTCTTGTCGTCCGAGATGCGGATATACCCCGAATCGGCCACGATCGTCTGCATGTTGCTGTACTTGGCATTGTCGTAGATCAGGATATCGGTCAGTTTGTTGGTCTCCGGATCCTGATGACCGATCCGGATGCTCCGATCCGGAATGCCGTTGAAGAAAATCCCGTCCTGGAACTTCATCTCCTGCCGCTGCTTGGAGATATCCCGCATCAACGAGATCATTTTCCGGAACGAATAAGGGGTCAGGTCGTTAATCACGAAGAAACTCCCGACGCAGACCACCGTCATCAGGATAATAAGGGGTTTCATGATCCGGGGCAGCGAAATCCCGGCCGCCTTCAGCGCCAGCAGTTCGTTGTTCTCGCCCAAATTCCCCATCGTCATGATCGATGCCAGCAGCGTCGCGAGCGGCAGCCCCATCGGCACAAGGGTCGCACTGGCGTAGAGCACCAGCTCGATAATCACCCCGGGGCCGAGCCCCTTTCCAACCAGCTCGTCGATGTGCATCCACAGATAGTGCATCAGGAGGATGAACATCACGATAAAAAACGTGAGCACCATGGGCCCCACGTAGGCTTTCAATACGAAACGATAAACTGTCTTCATGTAATGCTAACTTCCGGATCGAAGCCTTACGCCATATAAAGAGGTTATAAAATTTTGAATATCGCGGAGCACCTCGGGAGAGATGGTCTCTTCAATCGTGCCATATTCCAGCACAGCCCCCGTTTGCGCCTGTTGGAACAAATGATTTAATCCCGGATAGAGTTTGATCGTGGCATCGGGCGCGAGCCGTCGCATCGGAGGCATATTCAAATCCGGCCGGATTTGAATATCCTTTTCTCCATAAAGCACGAATGCCGGACAGTCGGTCGCAGCGATACTCCCGGCCGGCGAAAAGCCGATGAAGTATCCGATCCAAGGATTCGGTTCGCCGGCTATTTTCTTCAGATTTTCTTTCAAAGCGGCATGAACAGGGGTTGTTTCCCACCCAGCGCATATAGTCTCCACCCTGTCAAATGCCTCGCCGTCGCCCTTCTCCATTTTCAGGGCATAGACCTTCCGCAACGCCTCTGCATAGTCAGACACGACCCGTTCGGGCATATTTCCCTGCTCCAACGCAGTCGTGCTCTGGTCTATCAGGATACTGTCGCCCCGAACAGCCTGCGCCCCCAGGGCAATAATGAAATCGGGCCCGGCGCAAAGCACCGGATCGTTCTTGTCACCCAACATAAACGCAACCGTAGCCCCTTCGCTATGCCCAAGGATACCGACATGTTTGAAATTTCCGATCCGACGCATATATTCCACCCCCGCCTTTGCGTCTTGCGCGAAATCCTCAGTCGTTGCATTTGTCCCGTCACCGGTAGATTCACCGAAACCTCTGTCATCATACCGCAAAGAGGCGATACCGTTCCGCGCCAGATAATCCGCAATCACCGCAAACGGTTTATGCCCAAAAATCTCCTCATCCCGATTTTGCAGTCCGCTCCCCGTCACCATCACCACAGCAGGCGTCTCAGCCGTGCAGCCTTCCGGCAGCGTGAGTGTTCCGGCAAGAACGACCTGATCCCGCAGATTGTTAAAGGTAACTTCTTTCGTACCGTAAGGGAACGGAGGCCGCGGCGTCTGCGGTCGGCCTGCCTCCGCTTTTCCCGCATACAATATAAGCTCCTCATCCATCGCCCCCTGCGTGCACCTTCCGACCCATTCGTCCCCTTCCCGATGTCCGGCATACGACAAACCGATACGCCTCACCGACACCCGGATGGAATCCGCCGACAGGCAGTCGACCTCGCCGACTATCCCATAAACCCCCTGATCCGGCGAATCCAATGTCACCGAAGCTCTGCCGTCCGCATCGGTTTCGAGATGAAACACCAGTTTCAGTTCCACCTGCGGCGTCACCTTGAGCCGCCCCTGCCAGGAACCGACGATATGATTGTCGGCAGCCGCACCGGCCATTCCTGCGCCGAGCACGGCAAGTACCGCAATCCATATGTTTTTCATCCTCATCGGTTTATTCATCAATTCCCTCCATGGCGTACCTTCTCCCCCCGTAGAATCGCGCCAAAGAGCGGACAGACAATTAAGAGTACAAATTTATCATTTTTTCGGACAACCGATCGCCCGTTTCAACTTCTCGACCTGCGCATTCCAGAGCGTGCGGCAATCCTCCACCTCCGCCTCCTCCGCAAAATCGATGACCGTCAGCATCAAATCCCCCGTCAGCTCCTGGTGCGACAAACGGAATTCGAATTCATGGCCCTCCTCGTCCAGCCACTCGTACCTCACCGAGACATTCGGTTTCTGGTGCACCATCCGAGCCGTCTGAGTCGTTCTGTTCCAGAAAAACACATAACAATCTCCCGTCACCTCGACCCGGTCTGCAAACCAACTACCGAGTCCCAGCGGGGTAGTAATCGCCCGGTAGAGCGAACCGGGCGTACAGGAAAAAGGATATTCCAAGACAATTTTTTTCTTCATAACAGCAGGCATATAGAGGAGTCGATCGAGAAGGTTTTTCGCAAAATAGCGAATCTTTCCCTAAAAACCTATAACGTATCGTCGAATCTCCCCATTGCCCGGTTTCGGAAACATCCGCCTCCACGAGCGTCATTTTATCCGGTTTGCGCACCGTGGAATCGTGTTCGGCCAACGAATCCAATTGCAGCGACAGGGCTGGTTTGAGCCGTCACACCTAAATTATCCCCACCATTATTTAACATAATATAAATAACAATCAAATAAAGAGACGTCATTAAAACCATCTACCGCCCAGATTATTTAACATAACTAATTGCGATTTTTTCGATTTAATCGGGACGATAATCCTCCAGCGTACCATCCGCAAAAAAGATAATGACCCGCGCGATTTTTTTCGGAGCCTCTTTTTCCGAGTGCGATAAATCCTCCCGTGGTATATCCGCCCTAATTTTATAGTTTACATCTATAATTGACTGTTTTGCTGGCTCTATGTGTGTTATATTACTATGATTATCTGCATCTTGCTTGTCGTTTACACCTGTAGCCACACTCGCTTTCTCTTCGATTTTCTCTTGATTTACTTCTGTAATACTCCCTTTGTTTACATCGGTAAATAAATCATTCTTGGGCGTATTTACGGATTTATACATCTCTCCCAGTCCATTGATCACCCAATCCGGATTCAACTCGGGAAAACGGAGCAGCATTCGGGAGATAAACTCAAAATTCGGCTTGTTTCTACCGGCTAATAAGTGCGATATGCTGGAGGGTTGCACCTCCATAATCTCCGCGAACTTTACAGCTGTAAGCCCCTCTAATTTGAGGAATTGAGCCAATCTTTCTTTCATATTCGTAACATTTAGCGCATTTACAAAGATAATACTTCCTTGTAAACTCACTCGACATCCCCTCTATTTATTTACTACCCTCCACGACAAGGGAAAAATCAAATCAATAAATTAAGTTTATATAAAATTCACAACACACTAAAATTCAGCGTACTAAATAAACTATATATTCTAGGAAAGTGTCGTTAGGGTATTTTATCACCTGCATCAGCGAACAAACAAATAACTAATACTCGAATTAAAAATACATAACAAGCTGAAAATCATATTTATTATATAAAAATAATATAGACTTATTCATGCTATGGAACATACATTTACAACTCGTATTTCCACATCTGTAATCCCTTTTGAGGGTATAAAAACAAAAATGGCGAGCTCGAAACGAGCTCGCCATGACTATGTGCACCAACAAAAAAAGCCTTAGCAAAAAGCTAAGGCTAAAACTAAACCCGTTCGCCTCTATGAGCGGCAAACGGAACTCACAATCCTCGGAAGTCTAAAACTGGATTTTCTCCTGAATCGCCTGAAACTCCTCCGGCGTCAGTTTCAATTTCGGTCGGCTGAAATCCAAATCGCCTCCCTCGTTGATCGGTACCAGGTGGATATGCGCATGCGGCACATCGAGTCCGATCACCGCCATTCCGATCCGCCGACACGGCATCACCTCCCGCAATCGAATCGCTACCCGCCGTGCAAAAGCCATCAACTCCTTCAACTCCTCCTCCGGCAAATCGAACAGATAGTCCACCTCCCGTTTCGGCACCACCAGCGTGTGTCCCTCCGCCAACGGATTGATGTCCAGAAAAGCATAATGCCGCTCATCCTCCGCCACCTTGAAACTCGGGATTTCTCCCCCGATGATCTTGCTGAAGATCGTAGACATGATTTATTTGAGTTTAATTATGTTAAATCGAATGTTAGTACTCCTCGTATTTCGGTCTGAGCAATTCGCTCGCAATAATCATCGTCTTCAAATCCACCGCCACAAAACTTTCTTCCTCCCGCTGCATCTCCAGCGTTTCTGCTCCCCCATTCAACTCATCGCCCCCATCCGCAAGCTCCGAAACCGCCATCGAAACAGACACAGGACGCGCCTCCGCTCTCGCCACCGCCTGTTTCAGCTCCTCCTGACGCTTCAACTCCCGTTGCTGCTCGACCTCCCAATGTCCAGACTCTTCTTGACGCCCTTCCGACACCATTCTCCGCTCTACGCGCCGCTCCGGCTCGATCTCTTTTCTTTTCCGTTTGCTCTTTCCCCCCACCGCACTCCACGAGGCACCCACCAAAATAGCCACCGTCACCAGTACAATTTGGATGATTTCAATCGTATCCATAAAAATCTTTTTTCAAACCCCAAGCTGCTCTCAGTCCACCATCGAAGCCTCCGTCCGATGCACCTTTTCGACCCCCTTGATCGCCTTCACCTTATCCATAATCAGTTTCAGGTCTTCGCTGTTCCGCACATAGAGGCTGATCGTCCCCTCGAAAATCCCGTCGTGGCTGTGCACATGCAACTCCCGGATATTGATATTCAACTCTCCGCTGATAATCTTCGCCAAGTCGTACAGAATCCCCAGCCGGTCGATCCCCCTCACCTCGATCACCGCCAGATACGACATCACCTTTTCGCTCGACCACTTGGCCGGCACAATCCGTTCTCCATGTTGCGCCGACAACTTCACCGCCCGGTGACAATTTTTCTTATGCACCTCCACCGTTCCGTCCTCCCCTTTGAACCCCACCACCTCGTCTCCCGGAATCGGATTGCAACACTCCGCCATCACATACCGATACTCCTCTCCGTCCCCCGCCGTCTCCTCCTCCCGATGTCCCCCCTCCGACGCTCCCCCGCCCAAGAAACGGAACGGATTCGGAAACTGCAACGTCCAGTATTTCATTAACTTGCTCGCCGCATTCTGCTTCAGAATCTTATCCAGCCCGTCGATCGAAATGATCCCCGCCCCCAATTTGCTGTAAAACTCGTCCTTGTTGGAAGAGTGATAGGCCGGCAAGACCTTCCGAAAGACCCGCGCCTGCAACGGCACGCCGAGTTTCTTCATCTCCGCCTCGAAAAGCTCCTGCCCCCGCCGGATATTATTCTCCCCGTCCCGTTTGAGGAACTGTTTGATATACCCCCTCGCCTTCGCCGTCGTGATATGGTCGAGCCACTCGACCTGAGGATGAGCACTTTGCGACGTCAGAATCTCGATCTGATCCCCCGAATGAATCTCCGCATAGAGCGGCGTAATCTTATAATTAACCTTCGCTCCGATGGCACGATTCCCGATTTTCGAGTGAATGTCGTATGCAAAGTCCAGCACCGTCGCCCCCTTCGGCATCGTCCTCGCCTCTCCGCTCGGCGTAAAGACCACGATTTCAGAGACCTGCAAGTTCATCTTGAAGTTATCCATGAACTCGACCGCATCGTCCGCCGGGCTATTGAGCGCCTCTCTGAGCTTCGCGAGCCATTGATCGAACTCCCGTTCGCTCCGTTTGTCGGTCTCGGCCACCGCCCCGTCCGCCTTATATTTCCAATGCGCAGCGAATCCCCGCTCCGCAATCTCGTTCATCCGCTCCGACCGGATCTGCACCTCGGCCCACACCCCCTCCGGCCCCATCACCGTACAGTGCAGCGCCTCATACCCATTGGCCTTCGGAATGTTGACCCAGTCCCGAATCCGGTCCGGTTTCGGTTTATAGATATCGGTAATGAGCGAATAGAGGTGCCAGCACTGCGATTTTTCGGGAATCAGCGGCGAGGGTTTGAAGACGATCCGAATGGCGAACAGGTCGTAAATCTCCTCGAACGAAACCTGCTTCCGTTTCATCTTCTTCCAGATCGAATAGACCGACTTCACCCTCCCCGAAATCTCGAACTCGATGTTGTTTTCCTTGAGTTTCTCGATGATCGGCGGGTTGAATTTTTCGAGGAACTGCAACCGCTGCACCTCCGTATCGGCCAGTTTCTGGCTGATCTGGTTGTACTCGTCCGCAAAGCGGTACTTCAGGCTCAAATCCTCGAACTCCGTTTTGATGAGATACAGCCCCAGCCGATGTGCCAGCGGAGCAAAGAGATAGATCGTCTCCGAAGCGATTTTCATCTGCTTGTGCTTCGGCATCGAGCCCAGCGTCCGCATGTTGTGGAGCCGGTCGGCGATCTTGATCAGACACACCCGGATATCGTCCGAGAGCGTGAGTATCATCTTTTTGAAATTTTCGGCCTGACTCGAAATATCCTGCGCGAACGCCCCCGCCAGCTTCGTGAGCCCGTCCACCAGCGTCGCCACCGTCCGTCCGAACCGGTGTTCGATATCCTCCACCGTATAATCCGTATCCTCGACCACATCGTGCAGCAGAGCCGCCTGCACCGACTTGACCCCCAGCCCGATCTCCGTCACCACGATCCGCGCCACCGCCAGCGGATGCGTAATATACGGTTCCCCCGACTTCCTCCTGACCCCTCGGTGCGCCTCGTTGGCAAAATAGAACGCGCTCCGGATTCGGTCGTAATCCTCCTCATTCTTACAGATCGCCGCACAGCACTCCAACAGCTCGTCGAACTGCTGTTGCACCATCCATTCGTCCTTCTTGTCGTAACTGTCGGCCGCAGGCACCGTCGCCTCGGCCGGAATCGGGGTAGAATCAGCCATATTGGATCGTTTTCACCACTCTAAGATACGATTTTTTCGCAAAAGATGTCACTTTTCTCCGAAAAAAACGCTCCACCCGCCTACCCTCCTCTTCATTAAAAAAGCCGCATCGCCCATTCCGTCCGACCGGACAAGAACTGAGCGACACGGCACTGTCTCCAATTACTATAAACAAATGGAAATCAACCCATCAAAGCCCACCCCCTACTGTTCCTTCTGCTGCGCCAGATAGGCATCGTACATATCCAGCACCCACGCATCGTCCTCCTTGGCCTCCTTCTTGTGCGCCTTCCCTTCGGGCCCCTTGAACCACTTTTTGCAGAACTCTTTCAATCCCGGATACTGCTTGTCCATCAATACCGTGTTGACGAACATATACGGATAAACGATCCCCTCCGGATCATCGTGGAAACGGACGCCGTACATGGTCTTCAGCACCCGCCGCTGAATATTTCCCGTCTGCTCGAACGTCCATATCTTCCACCAATAGGCGGTGGCATTCTCCCCCTCCTTGTTCACGCAAACCAACCTCCGAAGCGTACGATAACGATCGGCAATACTGGGCGCCGCCAGCGGATGCGCCTCCCACCGGATTCCGTCCGGATTGCCTTCGGTCTTCTCGACATATTCGACGCTCTCGACCTCCTCGGCCGTATATTTCACCGGCTCTTTCTCTTTCGCATCCGGCGTCTCCGCGAGCTTGAACGAATAGTTCTCCTTTTTGAACATTGACGACTCGGCATGCCACCCGCGGTGCACATATCCCTCAACCCGATCCCCCGATCGGAGGGTCACCACCACCCGCCGGAACTCCTGATCCTGCGTTTTCTTGGCCGCCGCCTCCGGAAAATCAACGCCCGACGCCACCAGCGAGAGCGCTGCAAATAGCATAAATCGTTTCATAAGCATTCTTTATTCGTTGGACATCAGGTTTATTATCGGACAATAGTCCCTCAACATCAACACCGTCTTCGCCCGCCCGATGCTCGATTGGAGAATCCGTCGAGCCAGTTCCGGATCATCCTCGACATACTGTGCGATCCGTTCCCGGAACCGATCCTTCGACCTGCGGTTAATCCCGCCCATATCCCGCCATGTCTCTTCGCCCCGCTTCCGCAGGAAATAAGCGACCCGCGACTGACTGAATACCCGCCGCCGCTGCCACACCTGTATTCCGCCGTTCGTATCGATCCCATATCCCTTCCTCGCATAGACGCACGCCTGCATATACGGCGTCGTAAAATAGACCCACATCCATCCCGGCCGCTCCGCATAAACGAATCGCCGGGGATGTTCCGGCGTCCGAACGTGCCAGCAGACTATCGAATCGACCTCCTCCGGTTCTATCCACTCCTTATCTTTAGTCTTGAGGAAAGCATCGCGCCAAATTTTCAACCGCCCCGACCGTTTGGGCAACTCTATCCGATCGTTTCCCGTACACTCCACCACCGTTCCGTTTTTCAGGTACACCCGCCCCTTGACGAGATCCGCCGCCCTCGCCCCGACGATTCCGGCACCCAGAAACACCAACAAAAGCAAAGACTTCATCCTGTAATCCTCCATTGTTTTTCCACCTCCCATACCCTCACCTACAAAGATAAAAGAATCCATCTAAAATCCACCATAAAAATCAAAAAAAAAAAAATAGAGTTTTAATATTAAAAATATCGACCAACAACGCACCAACAAACCACCAGATCGCGCCCCGGGCTACCGCGATCCTGGCCGTACAAATTTCGAGGGTGTAATAAGAGGTTGCGGCAGCAATGGATATAGTTACTCGTCTTCAATCCACGACGCTGACGGATTATTTGTCGATTTCACTGTGACGTGGCTCGGGCCCAGCTACGCGAACTACCGCGCCTACGGTTTTCAATTGCGTTGCCTCTCGGAATAAACGGACGACACACCCGCCCGGTCGCCCCCACCCGCAAAAAGAAAGGCGACCGATCCTTTAAAGGATCGGTCGCCTGATAAACAAGAATATACCTTAATTATATGCTCTTCGATGGAGTAATATTCTCGCTTTAGGCGCTCACGCCCATCGCCATACCTTTGTGAAACCGGGCGCCGCGTTGCGTTCTTCTCATCTCTTCCGGCAACACCACGTGCCGTTCGGCAAAGTTCAGACACCACTCCTGATAAGCGATAAAAGTTTCGAGATAGGCTCCCAGCGCAAATTTCAGGTCCAACGCCTTTTCCAAACGATCCGCCGAAGCCATCCCAGCCGCTGCAACCGGCCGATTATCAATCCCGGCAATAAAACTCAGAATCATTTGGCGATAAAGAAACCGCTGATACCCATCTGCTTCCCGTTCAGAATCCGCCAGAAAATCATACAGCACATCCAGTTTTTCATCATCCGGTTCGATGGCCTGCAACAACTCGGTCACCGCATCCGATTGTTCGCCGATCCGCTGCAACTGTTCCGCCGTAAAATGGGTCTGCGTCGCATATTTTCTGAGCATCGGCTCCAGCCGCCCGCAACTGTTCTCCACCGAACAACTGAAGAGATAGAATGCCCGATCGCCATCCCCCTGATTGAGATATTTGCTCGCTTCGGCGAGTTGTCTTTTTGCCTTTTTGATCAGCGTGTCGTTTGCCTGAGTGAAAACTGAAGAGCGCATATCGTATTCTGTTTTTATTTTTAATGATTGTTTTTCTCAGCAGCTCCCTGAGCCTGCCTGCAACTACATAAACAACTATTGTGCCATTCTCTGCATTCACACCGAACAAATACAAATAAAAATTCACAAATACCTGATTTACATTATTTTAAAATCACAAAAAATATTAATTTTTTCTATTCAGAACTACATTTCATCATTCTCATCCCCCGTTTTTCCCGCCCCGGGCTACCGCAGCAGCACTACGGGCGCGCTGGACGGCATCGGCAACGAGGGTTCGTCTTGGGCCGTCTCGGCGGCGGATATCCGGGGCAATAGGTTGGTATTCAATGTCGGCACGGTCGAGCCCGAGCGTCTCAGTTGGCGTGCCGGCGGTTATCCGTTGCGTTGCCTCTCGGAATAAACACGCCCATAGGGCGTTTTACCGGCAGCCTCTACCCCAAATTGAAACCGAGGCGGGCCGGTTCGAGCGCCGAACGGCGCGCCCCGGGCTTCCGCTATGCTTACTCAGGCGCGCTGCTCAGTGTCGGCCTCAGCGGATACAACTGGTCGTCCACAATCAGCAGCGTCAACGGCATGCACTTGGGACTCAGCGTACCGTGGCTCGTTCCCAGCGGCACGAACGGTCGTGGCTACGGTTTTCAGTTGTGTTGCCTCTCGGAATAAACAGGCCGCGGGCCAGCGGTGGGCAAATGACAGCCTCGGCCCCAAGAAAGTAGTAACGACCGCTTCGTCCCAACAACCACAGCCCACAAGCCTACACAACCAACATCCTGTAAGATTCAAGGGTGCGATTCTCTGTCAGAGAATCGCACCCTCGAATCTTCAAGAACATGAATAACAAACTACTTGTCCGCCTCCGCCAAAGCTGCACGCACCTTTTCTTCGATCTCCTGCGCCAGCTCCGCGTCTTCCATCAAAATCGCCTTGACCGCTTCGCGTCCCTGAGCCAACTTACGATCCCCGTACGAGAACCAGGAACCGCTCTTCTTGATGATATTGAACTCCACCCCCCAGTCGATCATTTCACCGATTTTGGAAATCCCCTCGCCGAAAACGATGTCGAACTCGGCCCGTCTGAACGGCGGCGCCATTTTGTTTTTCACGATTTTGACCTTCGTGCGATTCCCCATCGCCTCGTCGCCATCCTTGAGCGACGTCCCCTTGCGCACATCCACCCGAATCGACGAATAGAACTTCAAGGCATTCCCCCCCGTTGTCGTCTCCGGATTCCCGTACACCACCCCGATCTTATCACGCAACTGGTTGATAAAGATGCACAACGTATTGGTCTTACTGATACTCCCCGTCAGTTTACGCAGCGCCTGAGACATCAAACGCGCCTGCAACCCCACCTTCGCTTCTCCCATATCGCCTTCGATTTCCGACTTCGGCGTCAGCGCCGCCACCGAGTCGATGACGACGATATCGATCGCGCTCGACCGAATCAGGTGGTCGGCAATCTCCAACGCCTGTTCCCCATTATCCGGCTGCGAAATCAGGAGGTTATCGACGTCCACTCCCAGTTTTTCTGCATAAAAACGGTCGAAAGCGTGTTCCGCATCGATAAATGCGGCAATCCCGCCTGCCTTTTGCGCTTCGGCGATCGCATGGATCGCGAGCGTCGTCTTCCCCGACGATTCCGGCCCATAGATTTCCACGATCCGTCCCCGCGGATATCCCCCGATCCCCAAAGCGATGTCCAACCCGATCGACCCGGACGAGATTACGGGCACATCTTCGACCACATGGTCGCTCATCCGCATAATCGACCCTTTGCCGAAATCCTTCTCCAACTTATCCATCGCCGCCTGCAACACCTTGAGTTTCTCGGCCGGAATTTCCGGTCGTTTATTCCCTGCCGTCTTAGCTGCCGCCTTTGCCGGCGCCGCTGCTTTTTCTTTTTCTTCTGCCATTGTTCTTATTATGTAATTATCAACTATTTATTTTTCAGACAAAAAACATTGAGGTTATTTATGTTCTCTTTTGAAATATTCGATCGCTTTTCCGCCGCCCCGGGCTGCCGCAATCGGAATACGGGTATACTGAACGACGGCGGTCGTTACGGTTACAGCTGGATATCCTCGACGAACAGCACCCTCGGATTGAGCTTGCATTTCAGCGTGGACTGGATCGGCTCCAGCCTGGCTAACAGCCGCGGCTACGGTCTTCAGTTGCGTTGCCTCTCGGAATAAACAGACAGGAGAGGGCCCTCTTCGCCCTCCACCCACTCCAATATCTGTTCGAAATGGCGTTTGGTATCCACCTTTTCGAACACCTGCCCGATCACTCCGTCCGTACCGATCACAAAAGTCGTCCGAATCATCCCCATGTACGTTCTTCCCATAAAACGTTTCTCGCCCCACGTTCCGTATGCCTCCGCAATCGCATGGTCGGCATCCGCCAGCAAGGTGAACGGAAGCTGGTGTTTCTCTCTGAATTTCAGATGCGAGGCCACACTGTCCGCACTCACCCCCACGACAACGAACCCCCGTTTCGAAAGTTCGGCATAGCCGTCCCGGAGCGAGCACGCCTCGGCCGTACACCCCGGCGTATTGTCCTTCGGGTAAAAATAGAGGATAACCCGTTTCCCCTCCGCCAACAGGCCGGACAAAGATACAATATTCCCGTTCTGATCCGCCGCTTTGAAATCCGGCGCTTTATCTCCCGCTTTCAACATATTTTCTCGGTCTTCTATTATATCATCGTATGCTCGACTACTTAAAAGGCGAATCCGGTTCTTTCGCCATGTGCCGGTAATAGATCTTGTCCAGCAACCCCGGCACAAAAAATTTCAGAATCCGCGTTCCTTTGCCGTCGAAATCCATCAAGAGCGTCCGTTTCCGCCGACCGATCGCCTTGATGATCCGCCGCGCCGCCTCGTCCGCCGTCATCATCTTCCCCTCTTCGCGCGGCGACACTCCCTGCTGCGACCCGTCCGCCGTGAGCGCCGCAAACCGGACGTTCGACGCCGTAAAGCCCGGAGCCACGATCAAGACGTGCACTCCTTTCTTCAGGTTCTCGATCCGCACCGTCTCCAACAAGCCGTGCATTGCATATTTCGACGCCGAATAGCCCGTCCGTCCCGGCAGCCCGTGAAAACCGGCCACCGACGAAATCCCGACGATACTCCCCCGAGCGCATTGAATGTAAGGCAGTGCATATTTCGTACAATAAACCGCCCCCCAAAAGTTGGTATCCATCAACCTGCGCAGCACGTCCAAATCCACATCGTCGAACAAAGCGCGCATCGAAATACCGGCATTATTGACCAGCACATCGATCCTGCCGAATCGTTCCACGGCTCTATCGATCAACCGTCGGCAATCCTCCTCGCGCGTCACGTCGCACGCCACCGCCTCCCCTTCCGTGGGCAATCCGCTCACCACAGCTTCCAGTTTGTCCACCGTCCGCGCTCCGACAACCACGTGCGCTCCCAAAGCTGCGAACCGCCGGGCCAGAGCCTCTCCGATCCCCGACGACGCTCCTGTCACGACGACGACTTTGTTTTTGAAATCCATGTATCTCTTTGTTTTTCTGAAAAAATCGTATTTTCTCCGTTCCGTTTATTCCGAGAGGCAACGCAACTGAAAACCGTAGCCACGGTAGTCCGAATGGCTGGCGACGAGGTACGCCGCATGGAAATTCAAGTCCATACCGAGAATGCCGCTCGTGGCGGATGCCCAACAGCCCCCGTAGTTGCCGGCGCGCCCCAGCGTACCTTGAACGCCCGTGTGACCCGGTAGCCCGGGGCGTTTTGTTGGCAGCCTCATTGGGGGTTTCGGCCTTTGGCCCACCTCCGGAGCACACAGCCGAAACCGATAGTTGGTTGGTAAATGAGGCATTGCAGTTGCGACCCGTTGGGTCGCAAGAACTCCGCCACCAGCACCGCCCAAATCGGCCAAGTTCGGCCTGTCGCCCATCCCCCGAAGCCGCATAGCGGCTTGGGCGACAAAGTCGGCGACCTATGGGTCGCAAAAGCAACACACCATTCACCGCCCCATTCCGCAAGATTCATCCTCGACCTATAATAGTTCGCCGCCAGCGGTGAATGCAACGAGCTCCGACGAGTTGCAGCCCGCCGCGCGGGGTGGCAGCGAACTGCGCGACTCTGCGAGTCGCAAAAGCTCGGACAAATGCCCGGCCACCAGCACAGCTCAACTCACCACCCAAATTCCAGCCCAAAACTCGGCCCGGCGCGGCGGAAAAACCGAAATCGGTTTTCCCGCCTGAAGAACAAGCACAGCCCAAAGCAAAGCCCAGTTCTCCGCCCCGTGTCCGCCTTACTGCGGCTCCGCTGTCGCTCCGCCGCATTTTCGCGCGCCTTGCGCGATTCATCTATATTCGGCTCACCGCCGAAATAGTTGAATCGCTCCTTTAGGCGGGGCGTGCGGCTGCTTCAAAACAATAAAGGCCGCCTCTACCCCAATTCTCTGTTCGCGCGCCTGCGCGATTCAGCTATATTCGGCTACCGCCGAAATCGCGGAATCGCTTCTTTAGGCGACGGCGCGCGGTTTAGTTGGAGGGAACTGCGCTCAGGCCGCGCGGGCCCCACGTCCCGTGGACGGGCGAAACTGCGTTTCGCTGTGGCAGCCTCTACCCAACAGGATGGAGCTGCACTCAAGCCACACACAAAATCACGCCCTGACCGTCAGCCCGTCATAAGCCAGAAACACCCCCTTCGGCAGCTCCCGGCTCACCTGTTCATAAAACCCCAACTGATGCGAAACATGGGTCAGATAAGCCCGCCCCGGCTTCGCAGCCTCGATCACCGCCAACGCCTCGTCGAGCGTAAAATGCGAGAGATGCGATTCCCTACGCAACGCATTGACCACCAAGATATCCACCCCCCTGAACTTTTCGATCTCCTCCGGTTCAATCGCATTCATATCCGTCAGATAACAGATATTCCCGATCCGATACCCCAATACCGGCAACCGATAGTGCATCCCCCGCACCGGCATCACCCGCACCCCGTGCACATCGAACGCCTCGTCCGTCGAGCGAATCGAATGCAAAACCACCTCCGGCACCCCCGGATACTTCGGCTCCGCGAAAGCATAGTCGAACACCCGCCGCAGCGTCTCCTCCACCCGCGGTTCGCACCAGACATCCACCGCCCGTCCCATCGCATAGTTGAACCCCCGCACATCGTCCATCCCTCCCACATGATCCATATGCCCGTGCGTATAGAGGATCGCCTCGATCCCCGCCACCCCGGCCCGGAGCATCTGATACCTGAAATCCGGCCCCGTATCGATCACGATCCGCGCCCCGTTCTCCGCCGTCACCAGCACCGACGACCGCAGCCGCCGATCCCGCCGATCCGACGAGACACAAACCCCGCAGCGGCATCCGATCATCGGCACCCCCTGCGAGGTGCCGGTGCCCAGAAAAGTCAGTTCCGTCATGAGTGGGAAAGTGTCAGACCAGCTTCAACTCCCGTTTGATGCGTTCGATCTTCTCGCCCAGCTGCGCATTCACCGCATCATAAGCCGCTACATCCGCGAGCGGCTCCCGCACCCCGAAGTAGAACTTGATCTTCGGTTCCGTACCGCTCGGCCGCACCGAAACGATCGTCGAATCCTCGGTCACGAACTGCAACACGTCCGACTTCGGCAGATGATCCATCGCCTCCCTCACGCCATTGACAATTTTATACTGCCCCTGGTAATCACGCACCTCGACCACCCGGGAACCCGCCAGCGAAGTCGGCGGAGTCGCTCTGAAATCCGCCATCATCTGCCGAATCTCCTCCTGTCCCTCCTTCCCCTTGCGCACCACCGACACCAGCCCCTCTTTGAAGAAACCGTACTTCACGTAAATCGCCTTCAGCAAATCCAGCAGCGATCCCTTCCCCGTATGTTTCGCCCACGCCGCACACTCGGCCACCATCGACGCACTCGCCACCGCATCCTTGTCTCGCACCGAATCCCCCACCAAGTAGCCGTAGCTCTCCTCGCCCCCGCCGATAAACTGCTTCTTGCCCTCGTTTTCGCGAATCACCGCCGCGATGAACTTGAAGCCCGTCAGCACATCATAGCACTCCACCCCGAACGAAGCCGCAATCCGGGCTATCAATTCCGTGGTCACCACCGTCTTCACCACAAACTCCTTTCCCCCGTTCGGATGCAACCGCCCCAGCTCCTTCCACCGCTCCAGCAGATAATAGGTGAGCAACGTCCCCGTCTGGTTCCCATTGAGCAACAGCATCCCGCCCCCGTCTTCCGAAGACTGCCGCACCGCAATCCCGATCCGGTCGGCATCCGGGTCGGTCGCGATCACCAGATCGGCCCCCGTCTCGTCCGCCTTGGCCAGCGCCAGCTTCAGCGCCGACGGCTCCTCCGGATTGGGCGACACCACGGTCGGGAAATTCCCGTCATTCACGTCCTGTTCCGGCACATGGATCACATTTTCGAACCCGTACCGCGCCAGAGACTCCGGCACCAGCCGCACCCCCGTCCCGTGAATCGGCGTATAGACAATCCCCATCCCTTTATTGGCCCGCACCGCCTCCGGCGACACCGACAACCCCGCGATCATATCCAGATAAGCCTTATCCACCTCGTCGCCGATCATCACGATACGCCCCCCGGCCGCCTCCGCTCCCGAGAATTTGACCTGCGACACGTCCGAGATTTTATTCACCTCGTTGATGATATTCTTATCATGCGGCGCAATCACCTGCGCCCCGTCGTTCCAATAGGCCTTATACCCGTTGTACTCCTTCGGATTGTGCGACGCCGTCACCACCACACCGCTCATACACCCCAAATAGCGGATCGCGAAACTGAGCTCCGGCGTCGGCCGCAGCGCGTCGAACAGATAGACCGTAAAGCCATTGGCAGCAAAGACATCCGCCGTGGTCTTGGCAAACAGGTCGCTGTTGTTCCGACAGTCATGCGCCACCGCCACCTTGATTTCCTGTCCCGGGAAAGACTTTTTCAGGTAGTTCGCCAGCCCCTGCGTCGCCATCCCCACCGTATAGACATTCATCCGATTCGTCCCCACCCCCATAATCCCACGCAAACCGCCCGTTCCGAACTCCAGCGTCCGATAGAACGACTCCGTCAACTCCTTCGGGTCGTTTTCCATCATCCGGCGCACCTCCGCCTTGGTCGCCTCGTCGAATCCGCCGTCGAGCCACTGCTGTGCCCGTTCGATCACCGTTTTGTCTACCTGATTTTCCATAATATCGTGGGTTTAAAAATTCTTCGTTTTCGCTCGAAACCTCCCCTTAGCTCCCTACAAATTTAGCGTTTTTCTCCGAACCCGCAACCCCCGGTTCGAAAACCCTTTTCGCCCCCGAAATCCACCCCGAACCGTCGCCGCCCCGGCCGCCATTTTTTCGCCGTCTCCCAATGCGCTGAAGACCAAAAAGAAAAGAATTTAAAAATCAAACAATAGAATGATTTTCAGTCGAATAAAATTTTTACATCTACAAAAAATTCACCCACCAATCCTTAAATCGGCTATTACCAAACGGTTGTCGAAAAGGCCGAAACGGGCATAATCAAACATTCAAAAAAAACAACTCCCGGATGTTTTTTTTATTCCGATTTATTACTCACTTTTGCACTGCTGAAAGGGGAAATTTCCCTGTTCGGAAAGACCTGTTTTTTCACTCATCACTCATGGCTTCGGGCGAGATTTTAGAAGAGCGGTATCACGCCATTTGGCAACATTGTCTGAGTCTGATCAAGCGTCAGACCTCGGACGATGAGTTCGTCAAATGGTTCAAGCCGATGGTTCCGTTGAGCTTCGACGGAGAGAATCTCCGTGTGCGGGTGCCGGATCAGGGCCATGTGCGGTATATCGAGCAGAACTACATCTCGATGCTGCGACCGATTATCCGCGAAGAGTTCGGGGTGAAAACCAGGCTGCACTACGCCATTCCCACCGCCCATCCGAAAGGACAACAGGGGACGGGGAATAGTAGCAACGCATCTTTATATAGTCAGACCGACACCTCGACGATCAAGAACCCGTTTATTATTCCGGGGATCAAACGCGAGACGGTCGATCCGCAACTCAATCCGGAACTGACCTTCGAAAACCATATCGAAGGAGACTGCAACCGGCTGGCCAGATCGGCGGGGATATCCATTAGCGTGGCGCCGGGGAAGACTTCGTTCAACCCGCTCTTTATCTACGGGGGGTCGGGTCTCGGGAAGACCCATATCGCACAGGCGATCGGATGGGCCATCAAAGAACGGGATCAGGAGTGCAAGGTGCTTTATGTCAGCGCAAACCGGTTCCAGAGCCAGTTCCAGACCGCGGCTTGGCGGGGGGAACTCAACGACTTCATCCAGTTCTACCAGATGATCGACGTGCTGATTATCGACGACATTCAGGAACTCGCAGGGAAGCCGGGGACGCAAAATATCTTCTTCAACATATTCAGTCATCTCAGGATGCTGGGAAAACAGCTGATTCTCACTTCGGATCGGCCGCCGGTGGAGTTGACGGATATCGAAGAACGGCTGATTACCAGATTCAAATGGGGATTGTCGGCACAGCTTACCGTGCCGGATACGGCCACTAAAATCGAAATCATCCGCCACAAGTGCGGACGGATGGGACTGGAGGTGGACGAGGAGGTGATTCACTTTTTGGCGCAGAACATCAAAGCCAATGTGCGGGAGATCGAAGGGGCTTTGACCTCGTTGGAAGCGCATTCGCGCTTGCTCGGGAAGCAGATTACGCTGGAGCTGACCAAAAATGTGATGCGGGACATCGTGAAGATCGAGACGAGGGAGATTACGGTGGATTCCATTATCGAATTGACCTGCTCTACATTGAAAATCGACAAGTCTGTACTTTTGTCGGCACAACGCACACGCGAGGTGGCGCAGGCGAGACAGATTGCCATGTACCTCTGCAAACGGCATACGAAGACCCCACTCTCCGGGATTGGATTGGCTTTGGGAGGAAAGAACCATGCCACGGTTTTGCATGCCTGCAAAACGATTCCGAACTTGATCGAGACGGACAAGATTATCCGGCAACAGGTCGAAGAGATCGAACGGGTTCTGTTACGGTGATCGATTCCGCATTTATTACGCGAATCAGTCTATATCTTTGAGACAACAAAATATTCAGGATTTTGTTGTCTTTTTTACAGACCGGCACACGCTATTCCACGCCCGCCATCGCCGGTAATTTTTCCCCATCGAGCAACACCCAATCGGCACAATCCCAAATCAACCGGATCGTCCGCTCCTGAAAACCCAACGAGTCGCTCAGCTCCTCCAGATTGATCAAATACGTTCTCTGCCTCTCATCTCTGGCAAAAATTTCCCAAAATCTTTTCAATTCCTCACCCTCCACGGATCTGCTCTCCGCCTGCCCGATCAGACTATCGCACCGGGTCCGAAAATCCGAAAAATAGGCATACACACCCCTCTTCGGCCACCCAACTCCATCCAATCCGACACCTCCGCCAAAGCGTACACCCCGCAACACAGCCTCTTCAAACGAGACGCCCTCCATACGATCGCTCTCTCCTCCTCGCGTCGCCTCGCCGACACCGAACACGCAGTTCGCAACCTCTCCCATAAAAACAACATCCCTAAAATACGACCACCCGAAATCCACTCCCTCGAAATCACAATTGACAAACCTACAATCAATAAACGTACACCGTCCAACCTCCCGCAGTTTCACCTCTTGAAACAGACAGTGTTCATACACGGATGGCTTCCGCCCGCTCCCCATGCCGAACTCCGCCAATCTCGTCCGCACAAAATCGCACCACTCGAACCGACACCCATACGCATGCACCTCGGTTAAATCCGCCTCCGTAAAGTCGCATTCACTGAACGTCTTGTTCCGCCATCGTTCGCTCCGTCCCCCACGACTGAAATCAGCCCCTCGAAACTGACACACCATAACCGCATCAAAAGAACGACCGATTTTTACCTCTTTCCCCTCAAAATCTCCCATCCATATCTTCTGACAATCCGACTTCATATTCCTTTCCGATATTTTTTATTTCTATCAAATTTCTCTTTTGGCACGAGGTTTGTATCTAATCGGGTAACGCTTCAACTCACCGGTCTGGAAGAGCCAACACGACCTTCTCACCGATGGCAAGTAAGCACATATTACACTTCTTCATAGTAAAACACGATCGCGCCTGCGCAAGCAATCGCCGAATGTGTGGTACAATGAAAGCCAAAAGGGGATTCAAACATCCCCTTTTTTATTTTTTTAATCCTTCGATTATTTGTGTCTACCCGGATAGAACCGTACCTTTCTTGAAAGAAAGGTACCCAAAGAACTTTTGCAGAGGTCGTCCCGGTGGGACGACCACGGTTTTTTTGGTTCTTTTTGTTCACAACCGACGCTGCCAGCGAGAGCAATGCAAACATAGTTTGCAAATTGCCGAGCGGCGAGGAGGAAAACGAGCGCAGCGAAGTTAAAAAGAACAGTACCCTCAAGGGCAAGTACAGATAATCGAACGGTTACAGATAATAGACAAAGAAGCCCCACGGCGGGAGATAGAAATGCGAATGGTCACGCAACTCCGCCAGCGAAGAAGAGCCCATCTGCCGGAACGAACCGTTGAAATCTTCATCGTAGACCTCGAAATCCGCGTGTTCCGCAGAAAGATTGAAGAGCCCCATCACCAGCGAATCCCCCACCCTTCGTTTGATCGACAAAACTCTGTTCGACAACGAATTATCCATCGCATACACATCTCCCCCCTCCATTCCGCCCCGCAAAGCCGCCTGAGAATGCCGCAAAGCATTCAACTCCTGATAGAAAGCCGTCCACCCGCCTCCAAGAGCCGACCAATCGACACCATCCTTATCGAAGAAAGCCAGCGAGCGATCCGAACCCGCCTCCTGCCCGTTGTAGATAAGCGGCATGCCCGGCAACAGGTAAGTCAGCGCCGCCATCATCCGCACCGACTCCCCGAAGCGTTGAAATTCAGATCCGTTCCACGAATTTTCGTCGTGATTCGACGTAAATCGCATCCGCAGAGCTGCCGGCGGATACAGCTCCGCCTCGTATTGCAGCCTCCCCCGCAACGCCGACGCCGGTTCCGGCACCTTGCCCTGTGCGATATCCACCATCAAATGGTGCACCTCCCACGAATAAGTCGCATCGAACGCCACCCGGTGAAAATCCGGCCCCTCCGCCTCCGCCAACATGAACAACCCGCGCGACTGCGCATCCATAAACGCCTCCAGCTCAGGCACACACGCCTCCCAAAACGCCAACGGTTCGAGCATCGCCATATCCACCCGGAAACCGTCGATCGCCGTCTCGCGCAGCCAGAACAGCATCGCCTCCGTCATCCCCCGCCGCATCGCCGGAGAGTCGTAGTCCAGCTGCGCCGTATCCGTCCAGTCGTACGGCGTAGCGATCTCCCCCGTCTCCGGATCGCGCTTGTACCACTCCGGATGCTCCGTCACCCACACCGCATCCCGCGACGTATGATTCGGCACCCAGTCCAAAATGATCCGCATCCCCGCCTCGTGGATGGCCTCCACCAACGCCCGGAACTCCTCGAACGTCCCGAACTCCGGATTCACCGCACAATAATCCCGAATCGAATAGTAACTGCCCAGCGTCCCTTTCCGCCGCTCCTCGCCGATCGGGTAGATCGGCATCAGCCACAAAATATCGACCCCCAAATTCCTGAGCCGCGGCAACTGCGCCCGCACCGCCCCGAACGTCCCATCCGGAGAGAACTGCCGCACATTCAATTCATAGATCACCGCCTCCGAAGCCCACTCCGGATGCCGTTTGCACGCCGGCGGCTGACAACGATACAACAACTGCCCCATTCTATCCGATTTTTATTGTAATTTCTTCCTTTCCAATTTTATACCAATCCCCGCCGATCACCGTTTCCGCCTCCACACCATTTTCCGAAGAGACCGCCACCTCGCCCGCCGCCACGCGAATCGCCAGAATCGCCCCCCGGTAATGCAGCCGAAACGCCAGCGAACTCCACCCCTCCGGCAATTTAGGCGCAATATGCAGCCTTCCGTCGCATCCGACCCGCACCCCGCCGAACCCCTCGACCACCGAGAGCCACGACCCCGCCATACTCGTGATATGCAGCCCCTCGTGCACCTCTCGGTTATAGTCGTCCAAATCCAACCGTGTCGTCCGCAGGTACAATTCATACGCCTTTTCGGCGCGCCCCGTCAGAGAGGCCAGAATGGAGTGCACGCACGGCGACAGCGACGATTCATGCACCGTCCGTGGCTCGTAGAAGTCGAAATTTCGCGCAATCACCTCCCTGTCGAAAAACTCCTGAAAGAAATACAACCCCTGAAGCACATCCGCCTGCTTGATGAAACAGCTCCGCAGAATCCGATCCCACGACCAGTGCTGGTTGATCGGACGTTCGCTCACAGGAATATCCTCCGCCATCACCTGCTCCTTGTCCATATAGCCCTCCTGTTGCAGGAATATCCCCTCCTTATCCACCGGCGATTCCGGCCATACCGGCAAAAACATCCCCTCCGCCACCTCCGCCCACCGCGCCAACTCGGCCGCCGAAACCGCCGCCGCCCGGTGTTTCGGATCACGGGACGCGACATACCCCACCGCATCAATCGCATATTTCAAGCACCACGCCGCCAAGTAGTTGGTATACCAGTTGTTGTTGACATTATTCTCATACTCGTTCGGCCCCGTCACCCCCAGAATCACGAATCTCCCCTTCGGTTCCGACCACGTAGCCCGCTGAGCCCAGAACCGCGCAATCCCAACCAAAACTTCCGCCCCGCCTTCGAAAAGATAGTCCTGCCGCCCCGTATAGCAACAGAAATTGTAGATCGCATAGGCAATCGCCCCGTTCCGGTGAATCTCCTCGAAGGTGATCTCCCACTCGTTGTGACACTCCTCGCCCGTCATCGTCACCATCGGATAGAGCGCCGCCCCGCCCGAAAATCCCAGCTTGCGGGCATTCTCGATCGCCTGCGGCAGCTGTTTGTAGCGATACAGAAGCAGCTGTCGCGCCACCTCCTCGCCGCACGTCGCCAGGTAGAACGGCAGACAGTACGCCTCCGTATCCCAATAGGTACTCCCGCCGTACTTCTCGCCCGTAAACCCTTTCGGCCCGACGTTCAAGCGACTGTCCCGCCCCGTATAGGTCTGAAGCAGCTGGAAAATGCAGAACCGGATTCCCTGTTGCGCCCGCTCGTCGCCGCCGATCACCACATCGCACCCCTCCCACCGTTCCGCCCAAGCCGCCTCGTGCACCATCAAAACCGCCTCAAACCCCTGTTCAAGAGCCCGTTGCGCCACTCCGCACGCCACATCGGCCAGTTCCCCAGCCGGATGATTGAGCGAAGAAGTCACCCCCACAAACTTCTGAACGACAACCGATTGCCCCGCCGACAAAACCGCTTCGAAACGCTCCGCCACCCGCTCTCCCGCCGATAAATTTTCGCCGGTCAGCCTCCGATCCGCACCAGAGACCGCCACCCGCTGCCCCCAACACACCTCGAATCCCGTCTTCCGCGTCCGCATCGTCAACGCACGAGCGTCCCGATCCAAAGACGAGAGTTCCCAGAATTTTTCGTCGTAGTTGGCATCCTCGTTCCGCACATCGCCCTCGACAAACGCCGTCGCCGCCACTGCCAAATTATCCCCCGACAGCAATGTCAGTTTATAAGATACCGCTCCCAACTCCGGTTCCGCCATCGAGACGAGCCTCCTCGCCTCCACCGCCACCCACACGCCGCTCTTCGGCAGCACCACCGTAAACTCCCGCGTCAACAGCCCCCGCCGCATATCCAGTTCGCGCCGAAAATCGCCGACCACCGCCCCCGGAGCCGCCAAATCCAGCCGCTCGCCACCTATATATAGATCCACTCCCGGCCAGAACGCCGAGTTGAGCACCTTGGCAAAGTACTCCGGATAGCCGTTCTTCCACCACCCCACCCGCGTCTTGTCCGGATAGTACACCCCACCGATATAGTTCCCCTGCAAGGACTCTCCGCTGAAAAACTCCTCGAAATTGGCCCGTCCGCCCATCGCCCCGTTCCCCACGCTGAAAAGACTCTCCGACGCCCGACACGCCCGCCCGTCGGCGGCGTCGAACCCTGTCTCGACGATCCGCCACGGATCAATTTCCAATCTGCGCTCTCCCATTACCGTAACGTATTAATCTGATTTTTAATATCCTCCCACGAAATCCCCGCAAATCCCGGCACCACTCGATCGGCCCCGCGCAAAATTTCCGGCGAGCCGATCCCGACACAGTGCATCCCACCCGCACGCGCCGCCTCGATCCCCGCCTCGGCATCCTCGAATACGACGCACTCCGCCGCAGGAATCCCGCCCAGCATCGAAGCGCAGGTCAGAAAGACCTCCGGATCGGGTTTCGTCCGCTGCACCATCGTCCCGTCCACCACCGCATCGAACAGCGCTCCGATCTTCAGCCGATCGAGTATGATGACTGTATTTTTGCTGGCCGACCCCAGCGCCGTCCGCATCCCGTCCGCCCGCACCTGCTCCAGAAAAGAGAGCACGCCGGGCAAGATTTCCCGCGGTGTCATCCGCGAGATATATTCCACATACCATCCGTTTTTTCTCGCCGCCATCTCCTCTTTCCTAGCCTCGGAGAAAGCATCGGGCCCGAAACCGCCCACCTCCAACAGGATATCGAGCGACCGCATCCGACTGACCCCCTTGAGCCGTTCATTATCCGCCTCGGTGAAGTCGAAGCCCAGCTCCTCGGCCAGACGCCGCCAGGCGAGATAATGGTATTTCGCCGTATCGACGATCACACCGTCCAGATCGAAAATCACTCCTCGTATGTTCATATTCGGTTGTTCTGAATCTCCCTTGGGTCAAATATAGGAATTTTTAGACGGAATCTCACCTCCCCAGTCCGCCCCGGGCTTCCGCGACGCAGGCAGCAATGGGCGATTGGGCACTCCAATGAGCGTCGGTAATTACGGAACAAGTTGGATGTCGGCCGTTCGAGATATCAGCGGAATGTTTCTGGACTTTTATTCACAACGTCTTGCTCCCAGCGGCATGACTCATCGGGCCAACGGTTTTCAGTTGCGTTGCCTCTCGGAATAAACGGTGCCACTCGCACTCGAAAGATGGCCGGGGTACTTTCATCGGAGTTTTATATGGGCCGAAGCCTGCGGGGGCGCAACTAAATCTGCAAAGTGCAATTATCTTAGCGGGTCGAAGCCTGCGGGGCCAAAAGCAACGTTAGTTGCGGGCCTCCGCGGCGGGAGGCTGCGGCCCGCGCGACCCAAAGGGTCGCAGGAGCTCAGTCCATTCGTCCTCGGCGGCCTCCTCGTGCCGGTGCCTTCGGGCACTCCGATTGGGCAGTCTCTACCCCAACATACAGCTCGCCGCCAGCGGAGAGTGCAACGAGCCCCGTCGAGTTGCAGTCCGCCGCATGGGGTGGCGGCGAACTGCGCGGCTCTGTGAGCCGCAAAAGCTCGGCCCAAAGCACCGCCCCGTGTCGGCCTCACTGCGGCTCCGCTTTCGCTCCGCCACTTTTTCGCGCACCTGCGCGATTCATCTATAATTCGGCTCACGCCGAAATAGCTGAATCGCTTCTTTAGGCAGGGCGCGCGTCTGGTCACTGCCCCGGATAGAACTGTTCCTTTTGTTCACAAAAGGAACCAGAAAAACTTTAGACGGATGCTGACGCATCCTCAAGCTGCCGATGGTACAATTCTTTGTCCGCGCGCGGTGGGCAAAAGGCCGCCGCTACCGGAACCAAACGCCCAAAGTATCACCAACCCAACCCGCCACACGAAACAGTACCACAATAAAAAAGTTCTCCTGCCGAACCTTTAAGGTTCGGCGGGAGAACTGCAATCATTCCGCTAAACAGGCAATCGCTACAACAACTTATTGAGCTTTTCCGCCAACGCCGCTTTGGTCGTCGCCCCCACCTGCTTGTCCACCACCTGACCTCCTTTGACGAAAATAATCGTTGGAATGTTCCGGATAGCGAACTGCGCTGCAATCGCGTCATTCGAATCCACATCGCACTTCCCGATGATCGCCTTTCCGGCATATTCCGTCGCCAGCTCCTCCACGATCGGCCCCACCATCCGACACGGCCCGCACCACTCGGCCCAAAAATCGATCACCACCGGCTTGTCCGACGCCATCACCTCCTGAAAATTGCCCGAATTGATTTCCAATGCCATAACAAATTGAGTTTTAGTAGTTTTTAATAGTGTAAGAATTCAAAATCCATGCCACAAAAAGCGCACAAATCTAATCAATTTATCCGGTATTTGAAACCGTAATCGTCCAGCAGCCCCGTCACCTTGGCGCTCAGTTCGATCTTGGGCGCACGGGTACGCAACGCTACCCTGACTCCCGTCTCCGGGTCGAAAATATGGAACAACAACGAGACCGGCCCCGCCGCCATAGCCGCCGTGCTCGACAAATCCGTGATGAACCCCGTCGAAAGCTCCTTCACCGGTACCGTCACCACCAGCTCCCGAATGTCGCTCTCCATCACCTCCGCGAGGCTCTTCATGCTCTTGATCACGATCTCCATCTCGCCCTGCCGGAAACGGCTCGGTTGTACCCGCCCCTTGATCAGGATGGAGTTCTGCTCGAAACAGAACGAATGGAACGTCTCCCAATCCTTGCTCCAGAGCGTAAAGGTATAGCTCCCGCTGAAATCCTCGACCGTGAACCGTCCGTACGGCTTCCCCGTCTTCGTCGTCAGGTACTGCGCCGAAGTGACCATCCCCGCCACCGAAAAATCCCGATCCCTCAACGCCATCAGATCGCTCAAATCGCTCACCGCATTGGAACAATACTTCTCGATCAGAATCCGGTAGTCGTCCAGCGGATGCGACGAGAGATAGATCCCCACCACCTCTCGTTCCCTCTCCAGCATTTCGAGTTTGCCCCACGTCTCGGCCGACGGAATCTCCGGTTTCTGGACCATCACCCCCGACATCATATCGCCGAAGAGACTGTTCTGCTTCTGCGCGCGCTCGGCCTGCACCAAACTCCCGTACCGAATCAGCGACTCGATAAACGAAGCTCCCTTGCTATCCTGTGCGAAAAACTGGCTCCGGTGGAACGACGCGATCGAATCCAACGCTCCCGCCAACGCCAGACACTCGATATTCTTCTTATTGACCGTCTGGAGGTTGACCCGTTCGACGAAATCGAAAATATCCTTGAAATCCCCATGGGCATTCCGTTCTTCGAGAATCGCCTGAACCGCGTTTTCGCCCAGCCCCTTGATCCCTCCCAACCCGAAACGGATATTCTGCTCGCTGTCCACCGAGAAACGGTGCCGGCTCTTATTGACATCCGGCCCCTTGACCGGCGCCCCCATCCGTTTGCACTCGTCCATAAAGAAGCTGATCTTCTTGATATCCGACAGGTTCCGGCTCAAGAGGGCCGCCATAAACTCCGCCGGATAGTGCGCCTTGAGGTAGGCCGTCTGGTACGACACATAGGCATAACACGTGGAGTGCGACTTGTTGAAGGCATACGACGCGAACGCCTCCCAGTCCGTCCAGATCTTCTCGCACACCGTCCGGTCGTGTCCGTGCGCCACCGCCCCGTCCAGGAAGTCGCCCTTCATCTTGTCCAGCACATCCTTCTTTTTCTTCCCCATCGCCTTCCGGAGCGTATCGGCCTGTCCCTTCGTAAACCCGGCCAGCTTCTGCGACAGAAGCATCACCTGTTCCTGATAGACCGTAATCCCGTACGTATCTTCCAGATATTCCGCCATATCCGGCAAGTCGTAGGCAATGGCCTCCCGCCCGTGCTTCCGGGCGATGAAGTTCGGGATGTACTCCATCGGCCCCGGCCGATACAAGGCGTTCATCGCGATCAAGTCCTCGAACCGGTTGGGTTGCAACGCCCGGAGGTGCTTCTTCATCCCCGGCGACTCGAACTGGAACAGCCCGGTGGTCTCCCCGTTGGAATAGAGTTCGAAGGTCTTCTTGTCATTCAGCGGAATCGCGTCGATATCGATGTCGATCCCCTTGGACTCCCGCACGTTCTCCACCGCATCCTTAATAATCGACAAGGTCTTGAGCCCCAGAAAGTCCATCTTGATCAGCCCGGCATCCTCCACCAAACTCCCCTCGTACTGCACCACAAAGAGCTCCGCATCCTTGGCTGTGGAAATCGGAGCGAATTTTTCGAGGTCGTCCTGCCCGATGATAATGCCGCAGGCATGCACTCCGGTCTGCCGCACCGACCCCTCCAGTTTTTCGGCATAGCGCAGCGTATCCCTCACCAACGGATTCTCCGACTCGCGTTCCGCCGCCAACTCCGGCACCTCCTTGTAAGCCTTTTCGAGCGTCGTCCCCGGCTTTTCCGGCACCATCTTCGACAGCCGGTCGCTCTCCTGCAACGGCAGCTTCTGCACCCGCGCCACATCTTTGATGGAAGACTTCGCCGCCATCGTCCCGAAGGTGATGATATGCGCCACCCGCTTCTGTCCGTACTTCTGCACCACATAGTGCATCACATCCTCGCGCCCGTCTTCGTCGAAGTCGATATCGATATCGGGCAGCGAAATCCGCTCCGGATTGAGGAAACGCTCGAACAGCAAGTCGTATGCGATCGGGTCGATATTGGTGATTTTCAAGCAGTACGCCACCACAGACCCCGCCGCAGAGCCACGCCCCGGCCCCACCGAAACCCCGATTTCCCTCGCCGCCCGGATAAAGTCCCACACGATCAGAAAGTAGCCCGGAAACCCCATCCACTCGATCGTCTTGAGTTCGAAATCGATCCGTTCTCTGATCGCCTCCGTCAATTTATCTCCCGGATACCGCCGTTCCGCCCCCTGCCATACGATATACCGCAGGTACAAATACTGCCGCGCCGTCAAAAGCAGCTCCGCCACCTGTTCGTCGATCGCTCCGATCTCCTGCTCCGAAGCGCAGGCGTCGACGCGCGCCTGCATCGCCTGAAGCTCCTCCGGTTTATCCTTATATATCTTTCCGAGCCCCACCGCGATCGACTCCTTGAGCGGCGCCAGCTCCACCACGAAGTCGTCCGGCAAGAGGAAGTTCGGCATGTACGGCTTGTGACTCAGCGAATACTCCTCGATTTTGTCCACAATCTCCTGCGTCGTCGCGAGCGCCTCCGGATGATCCGGAAACAGGGCCGCCATCTCCTCATAACTCTTGAGGTACTCCTGCCCCGTATAGCGCATCCGCTGCGGGTCGTCCAAATCCCGCCCCGTGCTGAGGCAGATCAACCGGTCGTGCGCCGCCGCATCCTCCGCCAAAATGTAGTGGACGTCGTTCGTGGCGATGTATTTGATTCTGTACTTCTCGGCCAGTTTCAACAGCACTTTATTGACCATCACCTGATGGTCGTAGACCTTCTCATCCCGTGTCGGATCGCCGGTTTTGTGGGCCTGCAACTCCAGGTAGTAATCCTCGCCGAACAACTCCCTGAACCACCGCACCGCCTCATCGGCCCCCGCCATATCTCCCCGCATGATGAGCTGCGGAATCTCGCCTCCCAGACAGGCCGAGCAGCAGATAATCCCCTCGTGGTACTTTTCGAGCAGTTCCTTGTCGATCCGCGGATTGTAGTAGAACCCTTCCGTCCACGCATACGACACCAGTTTGATCAGATTATGGTATCCCTCCAGATTCTTGGCCAGCAGGATGAGGTGGTGCCCGCTTCTGTCCTCCTTATCGGTCTTTTCGAACCGGTTCCGCGCAGCCACGTAGACCTCGCACCCGAGAATCGGTTTGATCCCGGCCGCTTTCGCTGCCCCATGAAACTCCTTCACGCCGAACATATTCCCGTGGTCGGTGATGGCCAACGCTCCCATCCCCAGCTCTTTGGCCCGGGCGAGCAGCTTTTTGATAGCCGCAGCGCCGTCCAGAATGGAATATTGCGTATGTACATGAAGATGAGTAAATTCCGACATTGAAAGCGATCTTTTTTCTCTTGCGAGGGGTGTTTACAAAGATAACCTTTTCCGCGACGCCACAACCGAGGGGAAGAGAAAAAAATCCGTTTCGGCCGGGGTGAAAAATCCGCTTTTCGCTCAGCGTCACCTCTCTGCGTTTCCTGCGTCCGTTTCGCCCCGGGCTACCGCGACGGAGGTTACAATGGCATTTACGGGGCATTGGGCGGCATCGGCGGCGAAGGCACCACCTGGTCTGCATCCACAAACAGCTCGAATGGTGTACGTTTATATTTCGATGTCATGATCCTCAATTCCAACACCTCGCATCACCGCAGTTACGGTTTTCTGTTGCGTTGCCTCTCGGAATAAACGCCGCGGGCCTGCGGTGGGCAAGGGGCTGGAACTACCCCAATATTAGGAAGCCTCTACCTTATTTTGAGTTAAATCCTGCGGTTCGAAGAACCGCGCGGGCCGGACGCCTCCCCCTCGGGAGGCCCGCAACGTTCGCAGGCTCACTGCGTGCTCCCGGGCGTCCGACCCCACCGAAACAATATCCCATGTACCGGCTAAAATGTCGAGAGCGGCCTGTCGCCCATCTCCATTCTGCGAAGTTCGTCCTCGGCGCGCCCCCACGCTCCGCTAATGCGTCGTCCTCGCCGAGGACGGCGACCTAAAGGTCGCACAAGCATCGCCCAAAGCCCGGCCAAAAGCAAAGCCCAAAGCACCGCCCAACCCACAGCCCCATGCTCGGCCCAACGCGGCGGGAAAACCGCAACCGGTTTTCCCGCCCCAAGAACAGGCAAAGCCCAAAGCTCGCCCCAGTTCTCCGCCCCGTGTCGACCTCACTGCGGCTCCGCTGTCGCTCCGCCGGTGCCGCTCGGCACTCGAAAGATGGCCCGGTCTACTTCTAAACGTCGCCCGCTGGGATTTCATCTCGATTTTGCTCACCGCAAAACGAGCGAAATCCCTCTTTAAGCGGGCGGGCGACGGAGTTTCCGCGCGCCTTGGGAAATCTTGTCAAAACACGCAAGCGAGTTTTGACGATTTCCCTCCTAAGGCGGGGCGCGCGGGAAAACTTTATTCGCGCGCCTCCGCGATTCATCTATAATTCGGCTCACGCCGAAATAGCTGAATCGCTTCTTTTGGCGTCGGCGCGCGTCTGGTCATTGTCCCGGCTGGAACTGTTCTCTTTGTGAACAAAGAGAACCAGAAAACCGACGCTGCAACCGAGTGCCATCAAACTTGTTTGAATGGCCGAGATGCCAGGAGGAAGGCGAAGCCAAACTTTAGACGGATGCTGACGCATCCTCAAGCTGCCGACGCCCCAAAATCGCAAGACAGCCTCCACCCCACGCATCATCTAAAGTAACTGCCACCCCCACAAAAGAAACAGCCCGGAACGACCGAAGTCGCCCCGGGCTGAAAAAACTCTTCCCCAGACTATACCAGCCGCCGCACCAACTCCTCACGATCGCCATACAGATAGTCGATCAACGGAATCTCGATCATCGTATACGCCCCCGGTTTCTGGAGCAGCGACGCCCGCGCCGAACCCACCATAATCTGAGCCGTCAGCGCCGGATTGTTGATACTCATATTGAACTCGAACCGCTGATTCGGCGTACAGCCCGACACCCCCTTGCGCGTCAGGTTCACCCCATGCCCCATGTCCAGCAGCGCATCCACCGACTCCACCTGCATCACATGCGTTTCGTCGTGCACGAAATAGGGATCCGCCTTGATCGCCGCCGCCACCTTCGCAAAATCATGCCCCTCTTCGACCTCGATATAGACCATCCGGCGATGAATCCCCGTTCCCGTCGGAATCGTCATCGACAACGCCGCCTTGACCCCCTCGATCGCCTTGACCGCCACCGTGTGCCCCATGCTCATCCCCGGCCCGAAGTTCGTATAAGTCAGCCCCTTCGGCGCACACACCTCCATCAGCGCCCGCACCATCGAATCCGTCCCCGGATCCCACCCCGCCGAGAGCACCGCCACCGACCCGCTGCGCCGGGCCGCCGTGTCCAGCGCCCGCCGCGTCGAGACGATCTCCGTGTGGATATCGAAACTGTCCACCGTATTGATTCCCAACGCCAGCGCCCGTTCGGCATACGCCTGCGCACTGCGGCTCGGCGTACAGAGAATCGCCACCTGTACATCCTTCAGCGCCTCCAGCTCGCTCACCACCGGATACCCCGCCAGCTCGACCGGCACATTCGACGCATCGCGCCGCACCACGCCCGCCACCTCGAAATCCGGCGCCGTCTGCAACGCATCCAGCACATACCGCCCGATATTTCCGTATCCGACAATGGCCGCTCTTATCTTTTTCATAGTCCTTCGTGATTTAGATTTTCCAAGGTGCAAAGAAAGCGAATCCGCCCCGTTTCTCCATGCTCCGAAGCGCAAAAAAAGTTATCTTTGAGTCGGACAAAACTCCCGACCCATGTCTATGATCTTCAAATTCAGGATGCTCAGCGACGAAGCCGACGACTTCGTGCGCGACTACGAAGTGCCCTACGATATGAACCTGGCCGATTTCCACACCTACGTGCGCGAATCGGTCGGTTACAGCCCGGCCGAAATGGCCTCGATCTTCACCTCGGACGCCGAGTGGGACAAACTGCGCGAATTCACCTCCGTCGATATGGGGTTAGAGGGCGAAGAGGAGGGTTTCGCCGTTCCGCTGCCGATGGAACGCGTCAGCCTGGGCCAGATCGTCCGCGAGAAGTTCGGCCGGCTGATCTATGTATTCGACATCTTCGCCGAGCGGCAATTCTTCATCGAACTGATCGAGAGCAAGTTCGCAGAAGAGGGGGTGGCGTATCCGCGGATAGCGGCCTCCGCGGGCGAACCGCCGGCCCAGCAGCAAAAGAACGATCCCGCCATATTTTCCGAACGGGACGACTTGGCCGACGACCATTCGATTTTCGACGAAGCGATGGACGAATTCGGCGAATTCGAGGGGGACGACACTTATGACGACGAATACGCATACTAATCGTATGGATCATACGAATCGCCTGATCGTCATCCAGGGGCCGACAGGCGTGGGCAAGAGCGCCGCAGGGGTCGTTCTGGGGCGACACTACGGCGCACCCGTCGTTTCGGCCGACTCGCGGCAGGTCTATCGGGAGATGGCGATCGGCACCGCCGTCCCTTCGCTGGCGGAACGGGAGGGCGTACCGCACTACTTCATTCAAAACAAGAGCATTCACGAGCCTTTTACGGCGGGGGACTACGAGCGAGAAGCCTTGGCCTTGCTCGACAACGAACTTTTTCCGAACACGCCGGACGTTTTGCTGGTGGGCGGTTCGGGACTCTATGTGAACGCCTTGTTGGAGGGGTTCGACGACTTGCCGGAGTCCGACCCGACTTTGCGGGCGGAGCTTACGGCCATGCCGTTGGCCGCGCTGCTGGAGGAGCTGGAACGGAGCGATCCGGCCTATTATGCCGTTGTCGATCGACAGAATCCGCAGCGGGTGATCCGCGCCGTCGAGGTGTGTCGACTCAGCGGACGACCGTACTCGACCTTACGAAGCGGGGTAGTCAAACAGAGAAATTTCACCCCTGTTAAAATAGGGATCGACCTGCCGCGCGAAGAGTTGTACGCCCGCATCGACCGGCGGGTGGAGCAGATGGTTTCGGACGGACTGGTGGCCGAAGCGGAGCGGCTATACCCCGATCGCCATTTATCCGCCCTGCAAACTGTGGGTTATCGGGAGCTGTTCAACCATTTCGACGGCCGGTGTTCGTTGGCCGAGGCGGTGGAGCTGATCCAGCGCAATACGCGCCGGTATGCCAAACGGCAACTGACCTGGCTGCGGCGCGATCCGCAGATCCGCTGGTTCGGGCCGACCGACACGGAAGCTATGACAGCGTATATCGATGGGAATCTTTAAGATATGGATTTGGGGCCGTTCGGCCTCCTCGCGCCGGAGCTCCCGCCGACCGGTCGCAACGGGAGAAACGGGAGGAACGCCGCTCCACTCGGTTCGGCGTCGATACCTGCTGTTCGGCGAGAGCTACGGCGTCGTACTGCACCGTGAAGCAACCCGAAATTCACTGAAAATCAAAGACAACAATTTCCACCTCTCTCTCCACCCGGCCACACGCGAAAATTTCGAGGAGTTTATGCTGAACTGGTACCGTCGTCAGGCCCGGAAGAGTTTTCAGGCTGCCGTCGACCGCTGGTTGCCCTTGTTCCGTGCCGCCGGGCATGCCATCGCCCCGCCTCGTCTGAAAATCTTCGTCATGCGGCGGGCCTGGGGACGCTGCTACTACACCAAAGGGCTGATCACGCTGAACCTGCATCTGGTCAAGACGCCGCAGGCGTGTATCGACTATATCGTGCTGCACGAGTTGTGCCACTTTGTGGTGAGCAACCACTCGCAGGCCTTTTACCGGCTGGTGGAATCCTTTCTGCCGGGGTGGCGCGAGTCGGATGCGCAGTTAAAGGCTTTCGCCCGCGAACAGCGGATTATCCGATAACCGTTCGTCCCTCTTCTTCCGCCGCTCCGGGCTACCGCGCTCGGGGTACGGGTGCACTGGACTACATCGGCCACAGCGGATTCAGCCAGTCTTCGTCAGTTAATGGAAATAGCAGCATATTCTTATACTTTTACCCGCAGAACCTCCACACCAGCAATCCGGATGGCCATGCCTACGGTTTTCAGTTGCGTTGCCTCTCGGAATAAACGGACGCTAAGCGTCTTTTAATGGCCGTGTACCCCCCAAGCAACCGGCCGCTTTTCCCCAGTTTTACTGACACAGCCGCA